>JBOGDX010000187.1:0-6136 GCA_050743225.1 Actinomycetes bacterium
GGGGGAAACCATGAAGCGTTCCTATGAGGCACCAGAGTTGAGGGTCGTCGGTAGTGTCCGGGCTCTTACGCTCGCCGCGACGGACGGGGATCAACTCGATGCCGACTTCCCGGACAACACACCGCGGGGAGACCTCACGTTCTCGTAGGGGGACGGCGTCGACCGCCGCCGGCGCCCCTAGTGTCAGATGAGGGACGCCGGCGGCGGTTCGTCGTTAACGGTTGGCTTAGCGACATGCGGTATGCGCTGAGGCAGCTCAGCAGGAACGCTGCCGGCCGAGCCAGACCGCAGATCACTGGTGGAAGGGCGGGGTTGGGCTTTGCGTGTCCTGCACGTGCTGACGTCACCCAATCCCCGTGGTGCCGAGTCCGGGGCCGTAGCCCTTGATCGTGCACTACGTCAGCGCGGTGTTGTTGGCGACATCGTTTGTCTGACGCCGCCGTCCGGCACCACCGCGCTGAACGTCGAAGCGCTCGGCGGCCACTCCCTGGCCCCCACGACCTTGATGCGATTGCGCGCGCGGGCGCGCTTCCACGACGTCGTTGTCGCGCACGGCTCCCGGACACTTCCAGCCAGCGCAATAAGTCTTGTGGGCACTGGCGTTCCATTCGTCTACAAGAACATCGGCGACACTGCCTACTGGTCCTCAACGACCCTGCGCCGGCTGCGTGTCGGTGCCGCCCTGCGCCGAACGGCCGCCGTGGTCACGCTGCACGGAGGCGCCAAGGCGGGGATGCACGATCACCACGGCTTGTCGGACTCGCGAGTCGTCGTCATCCCGAGCTGGCGGTCCGGGGAGCGCTTCAAACCGGTCACGGCAGTTCGACGGAGGCAGGCGAGGTTTGAGCTGGGGCTCGACCAGACTCGGTCGGTCTTTCTTGTCATGGGGGCACTCGCGATCGAGAAGCGGTTTGAGCTGGCTATCGAGGCGGTGGCGCCGCTGCCTGATGCAGTTCTCGTCATCGTCGGTGATGGGCCAGAACGATCCCGTCTGGAACGGAAGGCGGCTGCCATGATGCCCGGCCGCTGCCTGTTCACCGGTTCCGTCGCATGCCCGGAGTCCGTCCTGCCGGCCGCCGATGTCGTGCTGCTGACCAGCGAGAGCGAGGGCGTTCCGGGAGTCTTGATCGAGGCTGGCCTGTCATCACTTCCCGTGGTGGCATTCGATGTAGGAGGCGTGTCCTCCGTGGTGGTCGACGGCGCGACCGGCCTGCTTGTGCCACCTGCTGACGTGGTCGCGATGACGGCAGCCTGCGCGCGAGTCCTGGGGGATGCCCGGGGCATGGGCCGGCGCGCCCGCGAGCGGTGTCTGCATGAATACGACACGGAACGCGTCGTCGACATGTGGCTGGCGCTGCTCCGGAATGTGACCGACTCTGCGCACAATGTGTCCGAACGTCCGAACTTCTGATCCATGGGGCCTGGCGCGCTCATCTAGGAGACCGCTGGTTACCGCCGTGTCAGCTCGACAACGTCTCTGGCCGACTTCGCGGCTAGGTGGTTCGGCCCGCCGGGGAAGACTGCCCTCCACGTGCCACTACGGCGGGCCTTCACCTCCCTGCCCGTCACGAAGGTTCCATTGCTAGACGTCCTCACGATAAGTACGGTGGCGAATTTCGCGGCCCCCTCGGCTCGGAACTGGATCCGCACGGACCGGTCGGGGAAGCCGGCAAACGCCGGCGCCCCCGTCGAACGCAGCAGCCTCCCGCGCATATGCAGGACGCGCTTGGCCATCGCCGGCTCTCTGACGTTGAAAGTCAGCTTGGTCTTGCGCTGTACCTTCACGAAGTCAGGGCGGGAGGCGCTCGGCCCGTGTCTGGGGTTGCCCTGGAACACGGCGCGCCACTGACCCGAGTCGCGAGCGACTATTCGGCTTCCGGTGTGGAAGCCGCCATCGGCGTTCGTCCGGGTGTTCAGGATCGTCCTGTACGTCGTAGTGCCCGTCTTGCGGAACTGCACCCTGACCGTTTGACCGGAGTAGTCCAGGAATCTCGACGATGAGTCCGTTGCGCGGAAGAGTCGGCCGCGTGCGCGCAGAGCCTTACCCTGCTCCGCAGGCTCGGGGACGTTCAAGGAGAGGCTTGTCTTCCGTCGGATCAGCGGTGCCGTTGTCGGCGGCGGCCAGGGCATGCTTGATGGTGGGTCGGCTGTGACGGAGTTGTTGCCGCCGACCCACGAGGTACCGGATCTTGCGTCGACGTACTGAGGGTGTGCGAGAGCGCCCTTGAACCAGTTGTTGGATATCCGGGCGGTCGCGCCGTTACGTAGGCCGACGGCGAGCTGTGACCGGCGATCCTTCAGCCGTAGGACGTTACCGTCCACGAGCACGTTTGTGACGTTGTCGAAGATCATGGCGGGCTGTGGTGATCCGAGGCCGTAGGTGACTGTGTTGTTCGCCACGCGCCAGTTCGTTCTGCGCAGTCCAGCGGTCGAGTACACCTTGACGAAGGGGACGCCCGTCCTCGTGATCGTGTTGTCGTGGATGTGGACATGGTTCGCCAATCCGTTCCCTTGGGAAGGGAAGGCCAACAGCCAAGAGGCGATGGTCGAGTTTCGAATCTCGATGTTCTGGGCAACCATCGTCACGCCAGCCGGCTCGATATCGATGCCACCACGACGTGATCCCAAAATGGTCACGCGGTCGATCAGCACGCCGTTCGCGGCGCTGATGCTGATCCCCTGGCGGCCGTTATGGCCGATGACGACGTCGCGGACCGTGATGTTGGTCGGGTCGCCGTGCCACCTCTGGATCTGGATGCCGTCACCGTACGTCCCGTCGATCCGGAGTCCCGAGAATGTCAGGCCCGCGCCGCCACGGACATTGATCCCAGCATCGAACTCCATGCTCTGGTTCCAGGCGCCGTAGTCCGAGCCCAGGGCGTCCTTATCGGACCGTGCGTTGATGCCTTGAATGTTGAGGTTGCGAACTCCGCCGCCCTGCCAGGCGAGCAGCCTGAGGAACCCGTTCGCCTTGGGGTAACGCATCGCGAGAGGGGTCGGCTCTGTGCGCCGCAGGGTGGCCCCCCGACCGTCAAGGGTGACGTTAACCAGGCGGTCGAGGTCCATCTGCCGCTCGACTCGGTAGCAGCCTCCTGTTGCGAAGATCACCACGGAGTCGTCATGTACCGAGTTGAGGAACGTGGCTAGGTCTGCCGAGACGTCCGCCGAACAGTCTGCGGGGATGTTGCTCGGGATCGAGATGGTGTTCTGGGCGGTGGCGACCCCGCCGACTAGTGCAGCCACGACTCCTAGGGCAGTCGCGACAGGGATGATGACTCGGTGCATGAGGGCGCTCCAACCCGAAGGAACTCTAAGCATTATCGGAGCACCGTCGAGCAGTCTGTTGGTCAATCCCCCAATTAGCCGAGGCCTTTGGTTCGTTCGGTCAAGCCTGAGTTCCGCAGCTGAGCGATCTTGACAGGCATGCGCTGGCGGGTATGTGCAGGTGAGCGGCGTGGAGCGGTCGCTGAATGGCGGGCATACGCCGTTTCGGCGTAGGCATGCGACTTAGGGCGTGTCGCTCGATCGGGCGCGGTGCTGCTGGTAGAACGGCAGGCATGTACCTGCGGACCATCGCGCGGCGTAACCGGGACGGGTCGGTTGTCCGCTACGTCCAGCTGGCGCACAACGAGCGTCATCCGGTGTCCGGCAATGCGGTCGCGCGGGTGGTGCACAGCTTCGGCCGGGAGGACCAGCTCGACCGGGACGCGCTGGCCCGGCTGGTGGCGTCGATCACCCGCTACCTGGGACCGTCCGCGCAGCTGCAGCTGGACATGGCGCCCGACGGCGGGGATGGGCAGCTGGCGTTCCTGACCTGTCGCCAGCTCGGGGGGACCTGGGTGCTGGACGGGCTGTGGCGCCGGCTCGGGATCGACGAACGCATCCGGTCGCTGCTGGCCGGGCGGCGCGCCGACCCGGCGGCCGTGGAGCGGGTGCTGTTCGCGCTGGTCGCGAACCGGGCGCTGGACCCGTGCTCGAAGCTGGCCGCGACCCGCTGGGTGTCTGAGGTCGCGCACGTGCCCGGCCTGGACGTGCTGGACGAGGACGCGGCCTACCGGGCGATGGACCTGCTCCTCGAGGTCGAGAACGAGTTGGCCGAGCAGGTGTTCTGGGCCATCGCGACTCTCCTGGACCTCGAGGTCGACCTGATCTTCTTCGACTCGACCTCCACCTACTGGGAACGCGACGCCGCCGACGAGTCGGCACCGCGCGACGCCCGCGGCCAGGTCGTCGAGGACGGCAGTGACGACATGGCGCGGCTGGCGGGGTTCCGCACCTACGGGCACTCCAAGGACCACCGCGAGGACCGTCCGCAGGTGGTGATCGGGATGGCGGTGACCCGCACCGGAATCCCGATCCGGGTCTGGACCTGGCCGGGGAACACCGCCGACGTCACCGTCATCGACCAGGTCCGCGCCGACCTGCGGGACTGGAAGCTTGCCCGGGTGGTGTGGGTCACCGACCGCGGGTTCGCCTCCGCGGCGAACCGGCGCACCCTGCGGACCGGCGGCGGTCACTACATCTGCGCCGAGAAGCTGCGCCGCAACGACGAGGCCGCCGCGGCGCTGGCCCGCGCCGGGCGCTACCGCACCGTCGCCGGGAACCTGCGGATCAAGGAGGTCAAGGCGCGCCCCGGGGACCCGGTGATGACCGACCGGTTCGTCGTGTGCCACAACCCCGAACAGGCCGACCGCGACGCCGCCGTCCGCGAGTCGCTGCTCGCCCAGCTACGCGAGACGATCGACGGCTCGGACAGGCTGAGCGCGACCAAGCGGGCCGAGCTACGCGGACGACTGTCCACGATGCCCGGGCTCAACCGCTACCTGCGCCTCACCCCGGGCGGGCTGCTACGCGTGGACGCCGACGCGATCCGCCGCGAGGCGCACCTGGACGGCAAGTGGCTGCTGCGCTGCTCGGACCCGACGCTCTCGCCCCAGGACATCGCCGCCGGCTACAAGCAGCTCCTCGAGGTCGAACGCGGCTGGCGCGACCTCAAGTCCCACCTCGACCTGCGCCCGGTCCACCACCGCAAGGAAGAACGCATCCGGGCGCACGTGCTGCTGTGCTGGCTGGCGCTTCTCCTGGTCCGCGTCGCCGAGACCCACGACCCCACCCGCAGCTGGCGGCGGATCCGCGAACAGCTCCAGACCCTGCAGGTCGGGGAGTTCGCCGGCAACGCCGGGCACGTCCACCAGCGCACCGAGCTCACCACCGACCAGCGCGACATCCTCACCCGCCTCGACCTGCCCGAGCCGCCCCGCTTCCTGCCCCTGGACCCCGCCACCCGCTGAGGAACCGCAACCACCGGCCGGTAGGCACTACACGTAGTCGATCTTTCTCACGAAGGCCCAGGTCAGCGGCATCTTCATGCCTACCAAGATCGCTTAGCTGCGGAACTCAGGCCAAGGTGGGCGGGCTGGCGCCTTGCCGGCCTGCCCGTCACCGTCGGCCAGGCCGAGGTGGCCCGCCTGCTGGCGAGCTGCGATCGACGCAGCACTTTCGGCCGGCGGGACTACGCGGTGCTGACCGTGCTCGCTCGCCTCGGGCTGCGCGCCGGGGAGGTGGCGGCCCTGGAACTCACCGACATCGACTGGCGCGCCGGCGAGCTTGTCGTGCGGGGCAAGGGCCGACGACAGGAACGACTGCCGCTCCCGGCCGACGTGGGCGAGGCGCTGGTCGGTTGGCTGCGTCGGGGACGGCCCCGCTGTGAAGCCACGACGGTCTTCACCACGGTGCGGGCGCCGCATCGTGGGCTCACCAGCGGTGTGTCGGCGATCGTGCGGGCCGCGTGTGGCCGCGCAGGACTGCCGGCGATCCACGCGCACCGCCTTCGTCACACAGCCGCGACCGAGATGCTGCGCGCCGGCGCCTCGCTTCCCGAGGTGGGCCAGGTCCTGCGCCACCCCAGCGTGTTGACCACCGCCATCTACGCACGCCGACCTCGCCATCAAGGAACGAGCACTCGCCCGCACCGCGCCCAAAGGCACCACCCCGGGTCGCTATCGTGCCCCCGACTCCCTCGTCGCCTTCCTCGAGGGCCTGTGATTATGTTGACTTCAACAGCGCGAAGCCCTTGTCCCACAAGGGGCTCGCGCACCCAACTCGGCATAATCCGCTGCTCGGCATAATGCAGGTC
>JBOGDX010000188.1:0-6099 GCA_050743225.1 Actinomycetes bacterium
TGGACTACTTCTCCTGGGGGCCCGAGCTCGACCTCGTCGCCCAGGACCACTACCTCGAGGCTCACGACCCGGACGGGCATGTCGAGCTGGCGTGGAGCGCCGACCTCACCCGGGGAGTTGCCGGCCGTCGGCCGTGGTTCCTCATGGAGCATTCGACCAGCGCGGTGAACTGGCAGCAGCGCAACGTGGCCAAGGCGCCGGGGCAGCTCGCCCGCAACAGCATCGCCCACGTAGCTCGGGGGGCGGACGCCGCCTGCTTCTTCCAGTGGCGGCAGTCCCGCGCGGGCGCCGAGAAGTTCCACTCGGCTCTGGTGCCGCACGCCGGGACTGACACAAAGGTCTGGCGAGAGGTCGTCGAGCTGGGCCGGACGCTTCGTGCCATCGGCGAAGTGGCGGGGTCCGTGGTGGACGCCGAGGTCGCGATCCTCTTCGACTGGACCGCGGGCTGGGCGACCGAACTCGACAGTCACCCCAGCGCGGACGTCACGTACCTCGACCGCTCGCACGCGTTGTACCGCGCACTCTGGGACGCCGGCGTCACGGCGGACCTCGTCCACCCGGACACCGACCTGACGTCATACCGGCTCATCCTCGTGCCAACCCTCTACCTGACCAGCAGCCGGTCCGCCGACAACCTGCGCCGCTACGTGGAGCGGGGCGGGCACGTTCTGGTGACCTACTGGAGCGGCATCGTCGACGAGAACGACCACCTCCACCCGGGCGCCTACCCCGGAGCCTTCCGGGACCTTCTCGGCATCAGCACCGAGGAGTTCTTCCCGCTCCGCGCCGGCGAGCAGGTTCGGCTGTCCGGCGGCGTCCTCGACGGGGAGACCGCCGACGTGTGGACCGAGCAGCTGTCGCTGCGCGGCGCCAAGGAGGTCTCCGGCTACATGGACGGGCCGTTGCCGGGGACCCCGGCGCTGACCCGCCACGGGGTCGGGCGAGGGACGGCGTGGTATCTGGCGACCCGGCTGCAGCCGTCCGGGACCGCAGCACTGGTGCGTGAGCTGTGCGCGGCGGCCGGGGTCGAGGTGCACGACCGTCCGGGCGTGGAGGTGGTACGCCGGCGCGGCGACGACGCGTCGTACCTCTTCGTGCTCAACCACACCGGGGAGACGGCCGAAGTCG
This sequence comes from Actinomycetes bacterium, assembly GCA_050743225.1. Taxonomy (GTDB): domain Bacteria; phylum Actinomycetota; class Actinomycetes; order JACCUZ01; family JACCUZ01; genus JBOGDX01. The sequence continues at coordinate 1,129 of JBOGDX010000188.1, forward strand.
CCGCCGACGGCACCGACCTGGTGTCCGGGCGAAACTGCCAGGGCACCGTAAGCGTTCCCGCGGGCTCCGTGGCTGTGGTGCGCGAGGCGGTGACCTGACGTGCTGGCCCGAGAGCGCCAGGCCTACATCGCCGGCCGGGTCCGCGAGCGCGGTGCTGTGCGCGTCAGCGACCTGACGCGCGAGCTCAACGTCTCGGACATGACGGTCCGCCGTGACCTGGACCGGCTCGCGCGTCAGGGGCTGGTCGACAAGGTGCACGGTGGAGCGACGACGCCGGGGCGCAGCAGCACCGACGAGCCGGGGTTCGAGACCAAGTCGGCGCGCGAACGGACTGAGAAGGATGCGATCGCGCGGGCCGCGACCCGTTTGGTCCGCCCGGGCATCGCGGTCGGGCTGTCGGCCGGAACCACCACCTGGACGCTGGCACACCGGTTGCTCGACGTCCCCGGGATCACCGTGGTCACCAACAGCGTGCAGATCGCGACCGTCTTCTACCAGAGCCCGCGCCCGGGCCAGACCGTCGTGCTCACCGGCGGCGTGCGCACCCCTTCTGACGCCCTCGTCGGGCCGGTCGCGGTGGCCGCGCTGCGGTCCCTCAACCTCGACATCGTGTTCCTGGGCGTCCATGGCATGGACGAGCGCACCGGTTTCACCAGCCCGAACCTGCTCGAGGCCGAGACCAGCCGCGCGCTCGCCGCCGCGGGCCGGCGGGTCGCCGTCGTGGCCGACCACACCAAGTGGGGCGTCGTCGGCATCAGCACGATCGCCGCCTTCGAGGACGCCGACCTCGTCGTCACAGACTCCGGGCTGCATCCGGACGCGGTGGCGGTCCTCTCCGACCGCGTAGGCGAAGTCATCGTCGCGCCGACCGTCGCCACACCGGAGTCGGAGGAAGTGTCGTGAGACGCACGGCGGGACGCCTCGCGGACGGCCGCGAAATCGTGTACTTCGACGCCGACGAGTCTCGCCCGGCGCGGCGGCTGGACGACCCGCGGGACCTCGCGCGCACGAGCACCGTCTCGGAGATCCGTTACGACGCCGTCCTCGACGAGTGGGTAGCGATCGCGTCCCATCGCCAGGGCAGGACCCACCTTCCTCCCACCGACGAGTGCCCGCTCTGCCCCTCTCGTGGAGGACGGCAGACGGAGATCCCGTCCGACGACTACGACGTCGTGGTGTTCGAGAACCGGTTCCCGTCGTTCGCGACCCAGCTGGACCCGACGACGACCGGCAACGGCTCAGGGCAAGTCCAGCTCGACCACGAGCTGTTCATCCGTGGGCCCGGGGTCGGCCGGTGTGAGGTCGTGTGCTTCACCAGCGACCATGACGCACCGATCAGCCACCTCTCTCCCGATCGGGTCCGCCTGGTCGTCGACGCGTGGGTCGACCGCACGGAGGCGCTGTCGGGTCTGCCGCACGTGGAGCAGGTGTTCTGCTTCGAGAACCGCGGCGAGGAGATCGGCGTGACCCTCAGCCACCCGCACGGGCAGATCTACGCCTATCCCTTCGTCACACCGCGGACACGCAGGATGTTGGATTCGGCCCGACGTCACCGCGAGCGGACCTGGCGAAACCTCTTCGCCGACGTCCTGGCCGGCGAGCTCGCCGACGGGTCGAGGGTGGTCGCCGCCACCGAGCACTGGGTGGCGTTCGTCCCCTCGGCTGCCCGCTGGCCGGTCGAGGTGCACCTGTACCCACGACGACAGGTGCAGGACCTCCCCGGACTGACCCCGGCGGAGCGGGACGACTTCGCCGGCGTCTACCTGGACGTGCTACGCGGCATGGACACCCTCTACGGCTCACCGTTGCCGTACATCTCGGCCTGGCACCAGGCACCGGTACGAATCGACCGGGACCTGGCCTACCTGCACCTTCAGCTGTTCTCCATCAAGCGTGCACCGAACAAGCTCAAGTACCTCGCCGGGTCCGAGTCGGGCATGGGGGTGTTCATCAACGATGTGCCGCCGGAGCAGTCGGCGGAGGCGTTGCGCGCCGCCATGCCGGTGAGTGCAGCGTGACGGTCGCGGACGCTTTCCGGGCGACCTACGAGATGGTGCCGCAAGGCATCTGGTCGGCACCGGGTCGGGTGAACCTCATCGGGGAGCACACGGACTACAACGAGGGGTTCGTCCTGCCGTTCGCGATCGGCGCCCGCACGTCTGTTGCCGCAGCAATGCGTGACGACGGTGTGCTCCGGATGCGCTCCGCGCAGCAGCCGGCCGGCGACGCCTCCGTTCACCTGCACGAGGTGGCACCCGGCCACCCCGCCGGATGGTCGGCGTACGTCGCTGGCGTGGTCTGGGCGGCGCGTCGTCTCGGCCACGACGTCGGCGGCATGAACTTCCTCATCGACGGCAGGGTGCCGCCCGGGAGCGGTCTCTCGTCCTCGCACGCCCTCGAGTGCGCGGTCGCGATGGCGGTCTCCGACATGTGGGGGCTCGGACTGAGCGCTCACGAGCTTGCCGAGCTCGCTCGTCTGGCGGAGAACGACTTCGTGGGCGCTCCGACCGGTCTGATGGACCAGATGGCGTCTCTTCTGTGCACCCGGGGTCATGCCCTCTTCCTCGACATTCGCACGCTCGACGCCGAGCAGGTGCCTCTCGACACGTCGTCCGCGAGCCTCGCCCTGCTCGTCATCGACACCCGCGTGCACCACTCGCACGGTGACGGCTCCTACGGCGATCGGCGGGCGGCCTGCGAGAAGGCGGCACGAGAGCTCGGTGTGGGCACATTGCGTGACGTCGCCCCGGTGGGCCTCTCCGACCGCCTGCGCGGTCTGGACGACGAGCTGCGCAAGCGTGCACGGCACGTTGTCGCCGAGAATGCCCGGGTCGTCGCCTCGGTCGATGCCCTCCGGGTGGGCGACTGGGGTCGACTGGGCAGTCTCATGTCCGCGTCTCACGAGTCCCTGCGGGACGACTTCGAGGTCAGCTGCGACGAGCTGGACGTCGCCGTCGCTGCGTCGACCGGGGCCGGGGCCCTGGGGGCCCGGATGACCGGTGGCGGGTTCGGAGGGTCAGCCATCGCCATCGTCCCCGAGAGCTGCCTGCCCGACGTACGCCGTGACGTGACCGAGGCCTTCGCCACACACGGCTGGACGTCCCCCAGCCTGTTCCTTGTCGCCCCGTCCCGCGGTGCCCGGCGAGAGGCCTGACGCGCCAGACTGGTCGGGTGCGGACCCGGTGGGTGCCGCTGGCGCTGCTGCTGGTGGCCGGCTGCGGATCGGATGCGGTCAGCGTCCCGCGACCCGACGTGCCCGACGTCATCGAGGTCACGAGCGCCGCGTTCGGCGACGGTCGGCGGATTCCGCGGGACCACACCTGCGAGGGCCAGGGGCGGTTCCCGCCGCTGGTCTGGGACGGGTTCCTGGGCGGCGCCGTGTCAGCCGCCGTAGTCGTGACCGACCCTGACGCGCCCGACGGCGTGTTCGTTCACCGGGTGGTCTACGGGCTCCCTCCCGGCAGCGGCGGGTTGGCGGGATCCGACCTACCGGACGGCGCGCGGGAGGCGGACAACAGCGGCGGGGATCCGGGGTGGTACCCGCCCTGCCCGCCGAGCGGGACACACACCGCTACCAGTTCACCGTCTACGCCCGTGACGGCCAGGAAGTCGCACCTAGGCGACCAGCTTGTACGAGGCCGCGGAAACTACCCCTAGGCCGAACGAGACCGCCGTGTACAGAGTGAATGGCAGCTGTCCCGGTCGTCGACCGGTCAGCCACAGGAGGCCGTTCGCCACGACGGCAACCACCACGAAGGCAACCATGTCGAGCGCGACCTCCTCGAACGCCAGGTTCGCGAACACCCCGAGCGCGATGACCGCCGCGTTGAGCAGAACCAGCATCTGGTCGCGCCTGGTCGCCTCGTCACGACGCGGGAAGAGCCACTCGACGGTCACGACGGCCAAGGTGTAGCAGATGACACCGACGTAATAGACGACGTGGCTGAACGTGTCGTCGTGGAACACCACCACGTCGCAGATCGCATCTCGCTCGGACTGGCCGGTGCAGAACCGGTGATGCAGGTAGTTGGTGGTCTCGTGGTCGCCGGAGCTCACGCCGAGCAGAAAGACGCCTACAACGAACGCGACGTCGAGGGCCCCGAGCGCTCGGGTCGGTGGGGCGGATCCCGCACGCTCGACGTCCCGCTTCAGGAGAACGAACAGGACGACGCCGGCGATCGGGATGGGGATCATCGCGTTGAAGTCCAGCCACCGCAGGAACTCGTGCGGCGCCAGCCGGGTCTCGGTGAAGCCGGTCAGGCGGTTGGCCGACAGCGCGACGATGACCAGCGAGAGCCCGGTCAGCAGCAGGTGGAACCGCCTCATGTCGGTCCCGCCCTTGGGGTCAGCCGGCCATCTTCTTCTGCAGGTTGTCGTCGAGGGCGGCGAGGAAGTCCTCGGTGTTGAGGTAGGGCTGGTCCTTGGACACCAGCAGGGCCAGGTCCTTGGTCATCTGTCCCGACTCGACGGTCTCGACGCAGACGTCCTCGAGCCGCTCCGCGAAGTCCGTGACATCTGGGGTCGAGTCCATCTTTCCCCGGTGCTCCAGCCCCCGCGTCCACGCGAAGATCGACGCGATCGGGTTCGTCGACGTGGGATTGCCCTTCTGGTGCTCCCGGAAGTGCCGGGTCACGGTGCCGTGGGCGGCCTCCGCCTCCACCTTGCCGTCGGGAGTCATCAGCACCGAGGTCATGAGCCCCAAGGAGCCGAAGCCCTGCGCGACGGTGTCTGACTGCACGTCCCCGTCGTAGTTCTTGCAGGCCCAGACGTAGCCCCCCTCCCACTTCAGAGCCGCAGCCACCATGTCGTCGATGAGGCGGTGCTCGTAGCTGATGCCGGCCTGGTCGAACTCGGACTTGTACTCAGACTCGAAGACCTCCTGGAAGAGGTCCTTGAAGCGACCGTCGTACGCCTTGAGGATCGTGTTCTTCGTCGACAGGTAGACCGGGAAGCCGCGCTCGAGGCCGTACC
>JBOGDX010000189.1:0-6097 GCA_050743225.1 Actinomycetes bacterium
CCTGTAAGCCGGATTCTGTGCGCCCGGCGGAGCCGGGCCGGCGACCATCCATCTAGGGCCGTCGTCGCCGGCGACCTCGTGCGGTCTACCCGGGAGCTCGGGCGGGCCGCCCTCGAACGCTCCCTGTCTGACCTTGCTCCAGGTGGGGTTTACCGAGCCGCCCGGGTCACCCCGGGCGCTGGTGGTCTCTTACACCACCGTTTCACCCTTGCCCGGCGCCGTGGCACCGGGCGGTCTGCTTTCTGTGGCACTGTCCCGCGGGTCGCCCCGGGTGGGCGTTACCCACCACCTTGCCCTGTGGAGCCCGGACTTTCCTCGGCAGACCCTCCGCGCGAACGCGGTGACGCCTGACGCGGCCGTCCGGCCGGCTCGTCCGCCGTACGACCACCCTAGCCCCGAAGGGAGCAGGTCTGCCGTCAGGCGGGCGCGAAACGAACCGAGCGTCGGACCACGTCGGCCTCCACGAGGCGCACCCGCACCGCCTCGCCCAGCGGCAGGTCGCCGTCGAAGCCCGCCCGCACCGCCGGGTCGGCCAGCTGCACGGTCCCCCCGCCCTGCTCGTGCGCCTCCACGACCACGCCGTCGAACTCCTCGCCGACGGAGTCGCGCAGCACGACCGCCTCCATCAACGCGACGCACTCGCGCTCCAGCATGCCGGCCCGCCGGTCGCTCTCGGCCATCTCGCGGGGTAGCCCGGGGAGCGCGGTGCGCACCCACTCGGGCACCTCGTTCCCCGCGCACAGCGCGAGGCAGGTCTCGCTGACGTAGCGGTCGACGAGCCGGCGAAGTGGCGCGGTGGTGTGCGCGTACTCCGCCGCGACCGCTGCGTGCGTGGCCTGCTCGGGCACACCACCGTCGAATGCGGTGTACCCCGCGCCCCGGAGCAGCGACGTCGCGTCCTCCAGGAACGCGGCGTGCCGCGGGTCGGTCGCATCCAGGTCACGGATGACTTCGGCGTAGGACGTGCCGTCCGGCCAGTCGATGCCGAGCGCACGACCCGACCGCCGCAGGACACGGATCGAGTCCTCGGGTGCTCGCGGCAGGGTGCGCAGCACACCGACCTCGCCGTGCAGCATCAGGTCCGCCGCCGCCATGCCGGTCATCAGGGAGATCTGCTCGTTCCACGACTCGACGGGCAACGCGACCCGGTACGCCAGCCGGAAGCCGCCGTCGACCTCCTGCACCTCCTGCTCGGGGATGGGCAGGCTCACACCACCGCGCTCGGACTCGAGCGCCTTGCGCAGCCGGCCGACTTCACCGAGCAGCCCCAGCCGCTCATCGGCACGACCCGAGTCCACGAGCTGCTGCACGCCGGCGTAGTCGAGTCGGTCCCGCGATCGTACGAGCGCACGTCGTACGTCCACCCGCGTCTGCTCGCCCTCGTCGTCGAGGTCGAGCGTCCACAGCACAGCCGGCCGGGTCTCCTCGGGTAGCAGCGAGGCGGCTCCCTCGGACAGGACCGGCGGGTGCAGCGGTGTTCTGGTGTCCGGGCTGTAGAGGGTCTCCCCGCGCCGGTGCGCCTCGCCGTCGACGGCCCCACCTGGCGTGACGAACGCGCCGACGTCCGCGATCGCGTAGCGGACCCGGTAGCCACCGTCGCGGCGCTCGATGTGCATGGCCTGGTCGAGGTCCATAGACCCGGGTGGGTCGATGGTCAGGAACGGCAGGTCCGTGAGGTCGTACGAGGGAACAGGTGCCGTTGCCTGCTCCGCCTCCGCCGCGACGTCGGCCGGGAAGCCATCCGGAAGCTCCAGCTCGTCGCGGATCCGTGCGAACCCCGCGCGCAGCTCGCGGCCTGAGGCGTCGTCACGGACGCGTAACGAGAGGTGGCGGCGCGGCATCCCGGCAGCCTACGCACGCCACAATGATCACCATGGGGCTCCGTGGCGCAGCGGCCGCTTCGGCCCTTGCCATGATCCTCGGCGGCTGCGGCCTGGGCCTTCCCCGCGACGCCGACCGCCCCCCGAGCTCGCTCGTCGTGACCTGTACGCCCGAAGGTGGCACCGCCGTGTCGGGTCCAACGGTTGCGACCTCGCCCGACGGCGTCCACTTCACCGTGGTTGACCGGTCCGGCCGACCGGACGCCTATGTGCACGACTCGGTCGGCGGCGGCACACCGGCCTCGGACCGACCCGCGACGGCGACTACGTGGTCCTTGCCCCGCCCGGTGATCTGAGGCTCACCTGTGCGGAGGCCGTGGACCCGGACCACGATCCCGGTCGGGTCACGGTGCGAGTCGTCGACGTCGACCACCACTGGACCCCACTGCAACGTCCGGAGGACCAGGGCTGCACCCTGGACGGCGCGTACTACTCCGTGCCGCATTACGGTGCGACCGAGCAGGAGGCGGTCCGGTCGCTCATCGACGCCGGGCCCGACGCCGCCGCTGAGATCCAGAAGCTGGAGGGCGGCTACGTCGGGGTGGAGGGCTACGGGTTCGTCCTCGTCCGCGATGGGCGACCTTCGGATGCGGGCTACGTTGGCCGCCAAGGCAACCGGTGGCACGCGGGCGTCGACCGTAGCTGTGCCGAGCGGCTCAGTCCGCCGGCCGAACAAACTTCGTGAACTCGGCGAGAGCCTCCGCGTCGCCTGGTGGGGACACGACGTAGTCCTGCGCCCACTGCGCCGCGTCGGGGTGCTGGCCAGCGCGGATGCGATCTGCGGCGGCCTGAACGTCGTACGCCGTGCGCCGGAGCACCACGTCCGGGCCGAGGACGGCCCAGTAGGCGCCCGGCGGCCCGTATGCCATTCCCACGCTTCCCGCGTTCACGATCCGCGTCCCGTCGACGAGGCGGTCGAAGGGCATGTGCGTGTGCCCGCACACCACGGTCGGCTCGGACACTCCCTCGAGGGCGGCCCGCCACACCGGCAGCGGGCTGTCGACGAGCACGAACTCGTCGTCGCGGCGCGGCGTCGCGTGGCAGAACAGTGTCGGCCCGAGCCCGTCGACGTCGAGCGTCACCGTCATGGGCAACCGGTCGAGCAGGTCACGATGCCGGCGCCCGATGAGGCCGGCCTCTGCCGACGTACCGCCTGCGTCGTAAGCCGTCACCATCTCGCGCTCGCAGTTGCCGTGAACCAAGACGACGCGGTCGCCGAGTGAAGACAGCAGGTCGAGCGTCTCTGCGGGCAAGGGGCCGAGAGCGATGTCGCCGGTCAGCACGATGCGGTCGACCCCCGCGTCGTGGACCTCGGGCAGCACCGCCTCGAGGGCCGGCAGGTTCCCGTGGACGTCGGAGAGCACCGCGACTCGCATCGCACCGATCCTGCCCTACTACCCTCACCCCACATGGCGGACCTGACGGTGGGCTATGCGGCGATGCTCGAACAGTTCGGTCCGCGCGAGGCAGTCGACTACACCGTCCTCGCCGAGGAGCACGGCTTCTCCGGCTGCATGGCCGCAGACCACTTCCAGCCGTGGGTTCCTGCGCAGGGCCAGTCGTCGTTCGTGTGGAACGTGCTCACGGCCGTCGGCGAACGTACGACCGGAGATCTCGGCCCGGGAGTCACCTGCCCGTCCTTCCGCTTCCACCCGGCGGTGGTCGCGCAGGCCTCCGCCACGCTCGAGGTCATGTACCCCGGCCGGCACTGGCTCGGCGTCGGCACCGGCGAGGCGCTCAACGAACATGTCGTCGGCGGCTACTGGCCTGAGGCCGGCGAGCGGTCGCTGCGCATGTTCGAGGCGATCGACGTCATCAAGAAACTGTTCGACGCATCGGTGGCCGGCAAGGACGTCAAGCACCAGGGAAGGTTCTTTACCCTCGGCACGACGCGGCTCTGGACGATGCCGGAGACACCTCCACCGGTCCTGGTCGCCACCGCCGGGCCGGTCAACGCAAGGCGCACCGGCAAGCATGCGGACGGCATCATCACGGTCGGCGCGCCGTTGGAGAAGGTCGAAGGGCTGTTCGCGAGGTTCGCCGACGGCGCGCGTGAGGCGGGCAAGGACCCGGGCTCGATGCCGAAGCTCCTGCAGCTGCACCTGTCCTGGGCGCCCACCGACGAGGAGGCACTGGCCAACGCGATGAGCGAGTGGCCCAACGGAGGCATGAAGTTCGCCAAGGCCGACATCCGCTCGCCGCACGACTTCGCCGCCATGGCCGCGCTGGTCAGGCCCGAGGACTTCAAGGGGCGCATGGTCATCTCGGCCGACCCCGACGTCCACCGCGCGCACATCCAGCAGTTCGTCGACCTCGGGTTCGACCGTGTCTACCTGCACAACGTCGGTCGCAACCAGGCCGAGTGGATCGAGGTCTTCGGTCGCGACGTGCTGCCGTAGCTGCACCGGTGAGCGGGCCGCTCGACGGCGTACGCGTGCTCGAGCTGCCCGCCATCGGCCCGTCGCCGTTCGCGACGATGCTGCTCGCCGACCTGGGCGCCGACGTGGTGCGCGTCGACCGGCCTGGCGGGGCACCGCTGCAGCTCGTGCCGCCGGAGCAGGACCTGCTCGGGCGAGGCAAGCGCTCAGTCGCACTCGACCTCAAAGCGGCCACGGACGTCGAACGGCTGCTCGGCCTCGTCGAGCGCGCTGACCTCCTCGTCGAGGGCTTCCGGCCGGGCGTCGCCGAGCGCCTGGGGGTCGGCCCGGCGGAGTGCCTGGGCCGCAACCCGCGGCTGGTCTACGGCCGGATGACCGGCTGGGGCCAGGAGGGCCCGTACGCCGCGACGGCCGGGCACGACATCACGTACGTCGCCACGGCCGGGGCCCTGCACGCGATCGGCGCCGCCGGGGGGCCGCCCCAGATCCCGCTGAACCTGGTCGGTGACTTCGCCGGAGCGCTCTACCTCACGACCGGGCTGCTCGCGGCGCTGCACGAGGCGGGCAGCAGCGGGCGCGGCCAGGTAGTCGACGCGGCGATGGTGGACAGCACGGCGCACCTGATGACGGCGTTCCACGGCCTGGTGGCGCACGGCCGATGGCGCGACGAGCGAGGGGTGAACCTGCTCGACGGCGGCGCGCCCTTCTACGGCGTGTACGAGACCGCCGACGGCGGCTTCATGGCGGTCGGAGCCCTCGAGCAACAGTTCTACGACGAGCTGCTCGACCGGCTGGGCATCTCACCCGAGGACGGCGACCGCACCGACCCGGCCGGCTGGCCGCGGCTGCGGGAACGCCTGGCCGAGGCCTTCGCCAACCGCACCCGCGACGAGTGGGCCGCGGCCTTCGCCGGCAGCGACGCCTGCGTGACGCCGGTCCTATCCATGACCGAGGCACAGCACGACGAGCACCTGGCTGCTCGACAGACCTTCGCCGAGCACCACGGAGTCGTGCAGCCGGCACCCGCGCCACGGTTCTCGCGCACGCCAGGGCAGCTGCGCCGCCGACCGCCGTCCCCGGGCGAACACACGGATGAGGTGCTCGCCGACTGGATCGGGTGACGAGACGGGCCTTGTGCGGCGGACGCGGTCAGGCCGCGACGGGGCGGGTGTCGGACCCATCCCAATGCGACCGCGGCGCGTAAGCCTCTCCGGCACCGAAGCCGGGCAGCGGCTCAGGCTGCGTCGTTACAACGAGCCCGCTCAGCATTGTGGCTGTCATGGCACCGTCCGCCTGCAGCCTGGTGCGGACGAGGCCGCGGGTCTTGACCTCGTGGTTTCGTCGGCACCGGGGAGCGAGGTTGTCGACGGACGTCGGACCCCTTGGCCACGGCACGTCGTGGTCGAGGTCGCAGCGACGAGAGTTGCGGGGGCAGTCGTAGGAAACACACCGGGGCTGTCGCGCGCGGACATGTGCGTCAATTGCCGTCGTCGGCGCGTATCTCTCAGTGCTCAGGTCCGGCGGGACACGGAGGGCGGCATGCACGGCACCGACCACGCCGGCCCTGGTCCAACCGCCATCCGGCGGCCGGGGCAGCCGGATTACCTGCTGCAGAGTGCCATCGGGACCGACCAGCATGATGTTCAGCGCCACACCGCGCGCCAGCTCGGACCGGGCCAGCTCGGCCGCGCTCACCGGGTCGAGTGCCACCGAGTCGCCGAGCCCGCGGAGTTCACCCGGGCAGTCAGCAGCTGATGGCTGCGCGTGACTCGCAGGCCCCTCCGGGTCGGGCGAGGACGACCGCGCGGACTGCGTCCTGGGGTCTCCGAACAACGTGTC
>JBOGDX010000190.1:0-6077 GCA_050743225.1 Actinomycetes bacterium
CGTCCTCGAACGGCAGGTAGTAGCGAGCCGGCAGGTCGGTCTCGAACAGCAGCAGCGGGCGGGGACTCGATGCGACCAGCTCGCCCTCGACCCGAACCTCGACCTGCCGGGAGCTGCGCAGGGTGTCGACCCGCGAGCGGATGTCGCGCGCGTGCACCCACACCCGTTCGTCCTCCTCGAACCAGTCCAGCTGCCGCCACGAGAATGTGACGTGGCCGTCCAGGACGGCGAAGTCGCCGGTCGGGTCGGCGTGGGTCCATGCAGCCGCCTCGGCGCGTGCCCGCGGAGCCGTGACGGTCCAGCTCCGACCGCCGTCCCGTCCCGGCGCCTCGTCGACGAGCGCTTCGCGACGTACGTCGTCGAGGGGGATGTAGTAGGTGGGCAGTCCGGCCGGGCCGTACTGCACCAGCAGCTGGGCGCGCTGCGTGTCGGCTATCACCGTTCCGGCCAGCCGGACCCGCACCCTGCGCTCGCTCGGCTCCACGAAAGATCTCGGAGGCTGCATGTTGCGCCCCTCCCGTTGTCCCGCCCCGTCGACGTCATCCTGGCACCCGGCCGGGGCTTGCGCCTGGATCGCCCGCGGCCCGACCATAGGCTCATGAACGAGACCGGCCCGGTCACCCGGAACCGTTACGCCGTGCCGGTCGACGACCTGGAGGGCGCGAGCCGCGTGCCGCAGGCCCTGCAGGTCGAGTCGGTCGATCCCGACCGCGGCGCCACGATGACCAGCTGGGGCGACTGGTTCGATACGACCGCGCTGGCCGCGGGCGGCCCGGGTGACGGCCGCCTCGGTGCCGGGCTCGCGGCCGACGGCGACGGCGACTGACCGAAGGATCACCCGTGGCGGCTCAGTCGGGGACTGACTGACGCTCGGCGCGGCCCTCCAGGCTGGACACGGTCTCGACGATGTCGCGGGCGATGTCCTGCGCGGTGAGACCGATCTCGGCCATCACCTCGGAGCGCGTGCCGTGGTCGAGGAAGCGTGCGGGGATGCCGAAGTCGCGCAACGGGGTCGGGACCCGGGCGTCGCGCAGCGCCTGAGCCACGGCGGAGCCGACCCCGCCGGCGCGGATGCCGTCCTCGACCACCACGACGACCTCGTGCTCAGCCGCGAGACGAACGACCTCGGCCGGCACCGGCTTGACCCACCGCGGGTCGAGCACGGTGACGCCGATCCCCTGCTGCCCGCACCGCTGGGCCACCTCCAGACAGGTCTCGGCCATCACGCCCACCGACACGAGCAGGACGTCGGCCGACTCGGCGCGGCTGAGCACGTCGACGTCACCGACTCGGTCGACGGCGACGATGTCGGCACCGACCGCGCCCTTCGGGAAGCGCACGACGGTCGGGGCGTCCTCGACCGTGGTCGCCTCCCGCAGCAGCCCACGCAGGGTTGCGGCGTCCCGGGGTGCCGCGATGCGCAGCCCGGGCACCACCTGGAGGAACGCCATGTCCCAGATGCCGTTGTGGCTTGCCCCGTCCTCGCCGGTGACACCAGCGCGGTCGAGCACGAACGTGACCCCGCACCGGTGCAGCGCCACGTCCATCAGCACCTGGTCGAAAGCCCGGTTGAGGAAGGTCGCGTAGACCGCGACCACCGGGTGCAGGCCGCCCATGGACAGCCCGGCCGCCGACGTCGCGGCGTGCTGCTCGGCGATCCCGACGTCGAAGACCCGGTCCGGGAACTCCTCGGCGAACCGGTGGAGCCCGACCGGGATGAGCATCGCCGCGGTGATGCCCACGACGTCCTCGCGATCGCGACCGATCGCGACCATCTCGTCGGCGAAGACGCTGGTCCACGCGGTGCCGACCCGGGCGAGCGGCTGACCGGTCTCCGGGTCGATCACGCCGATGCCGTGGAAGTTGTCGGCCAGGTCGTCCTCGGCGTGCTTGTAACCGAGGCCCTTGCGGGTGATGCAGTGCACGAGCACCGGCCCGGCGTACCCACGCGCACGTCGGAGCGCGTGCTCGACCTCGTCGATGTCGTGCCCGTCGATCGGGCCCACGTACTTCAGGCCCAGGTCCTCGAACATGCCCTGTGGGGCGACGATGTCCTTGATGCCCTTCTTCACGCCGTGCAACGCCTCGAAGATCGGCGGTCCGACGAGGGGTGTGCGGCCGAGCACCTGCTTGCCCCACTCGAGGAAGCGCTCGTAGCCGCGTGTCGTGCGCAGCGTCGCCAGGTGGTGGGCGAGCCCGCCGATGGTGGGCGCGTAGGACCGCTCGTTGTCGTTGACCACGATGACCAGACGGCGGGTGCGGTCGGCCGCGATGTTGTTGATCGCCTCCCAGGCCATCCCGCCGGTGAGCGACCCGTCGCCGACGACCGCGACGACGTGCCGGTCGTGCTCGCCGCGCAGCTGGAACGCCTTCGCCAGGCCGTCGGCATAGGACAGCGCCGTCGACGCGTGCGAGTTCTCGATCACGTCGTGCTCAGACTCGGACTGGCTCGGATAGCCGGAGAGCCCGCCCTTCTGCCGCAGCCGGTCGAAGCGGCCGGCGCGACCTGTGACGATCTTGTGGACGTACGCCTGGTGTCCGGTGTCCCAGAGGATCCGGTCGTGGGGCGAGTCGAACACCCGGTGCAGCGCCAGCGTGAGCTCGACCGCGCCGAGGTTGGGACCGAGATGACCGCCGGTGCGCGACACGGACGTCACGAGGAACTCGCGGATCTCATCCGCGAGGGTGTCGAGCGCCGCCCGGTCGAGGCCCCTCAGGTCGCGAGGTCCGTGGATGCTCTCCAACAGGCCCACGGGCGCGGGCTCCTCTCGATCTGGCGGTCTGCAGTCCGACGGACGAGTGTACGTCCGGTCAGAGCCGGGCCACGAAGCGTCGCCCGCGCAGTGCCTCCTCCACGAGCCCGACCGCCCGCGCCGTGCCCACCAGGCGGGCGCCCTCCCGCTCGTACGCCGCCAGCGCCGCCGCCACCGTCTGCGGGTCGGCCACGTCACGCAGCTCGTCCCGAGCGGTGCTGAGCCCGCGGCGCGCCGCCTCGATCCCGGCCTGCACATGGTGGGAGGCGAAGCGGGCCAACACGACCGGGTGGCGGCGCAGCACGTCGTGCAGGCGGTAGTCGGGCGGGCACAGGTCGAACAGCCAGGCAGTGGCGGTGCGCTCCCACCCGGGGGTATCCGGCGGGTGCACCTCGGCGGGCCAGCCGGGTGGCACGACGGGACGGCTCACCCGGGCAACCTACGCGCCGTCAGGTCCCGGACCTCGGCGTAGCGCTCCCGCACCTGCGGCGTCGGGTCGGCCTCGTGCACCACCGCGCCCTCGACCGTCCACCGGGGCGGCTCGGCCTCCCCCGAGAGCACCCATGCGGCCTGCCGGGCGGCACCGTCGGCGACGTACTCACCGGGCGGCGCGACCACCACCGGACGGCCGAGGACGGCGGGCGCGAGGCGACGGACCGCCTCCGACCGGGCGCCGCCGCCCACCAGCATCACCCGACCCGTCCCGGCGCCCTGCGCGACGATCGCGTCGAGGCCGTCGGCCAGCCCGCACAGCAGCCCCTCGACGGCGGCTCGCGCCAGGTGCGCCGGCGTCGAGGTCGCAAGCGACATCCCGTGCAGGGCGCCCGTGGAGTCCGGCCGGTCGGGGGTCCGCTCGCCCTCCAGGTAGGGGACGAGCACCAGCCCGCCCGCACCGGCGGGCGCAGACAGGGCCAGCCGCGACAGTTCAGCGTGGTCGACGCCGAGCAGTCGCGCGGCAGCGTCGAGGACCCGCGACGCGTTGAGCGTGCAGACGAGCGGCAGGTAGCGGCCGGTCGCGTCGGCGAAGCCTGCGACGATGCCGGACGGGTCCTTCGCCGGCACGTCAGTCACGGCGCTGACGACGCCGGACGTCCCGATCGACACGACGACGTCACCGGCCTGCGCCCCGACCCCCATCGCGGCTGCCGCGTTGTCCCCGGCACCCGCACCGACAAGAGCCCCGCCGTGCCGGCCGGCGACCGCGCTGGGGCCGAGCACTTCCGGCACCTGCAGCTCCCCGCCGAACGCCCGCGCCAGGAGGTCGAGGCGGTACTCGCCGCTCGCCGCCGACCAGTAGCCCGTGCCACTCGCGTCGCTGCGGTCGGTGCGCAGCGTGTCTGCAGAGCCGCCTGCGGCCAGCCGCCAGGTCAGCCAGTCGTGCGGAAGGCAGACCGCCGCCGCGCGGGCGGCGAGGTGTGGCTCGTGCTCGGCGAACCAGCGCAGCTTGGCGACAGTGATCGACGCCACCGGGACGACGCCGACGGCGTCTGCCCATGCTTCGCCGCCGCCGAGCTCGGCGACTAGGTCGCGGGCCGCGGTGGCGGAGCGCGTGTCGTTCCACAGCACGGCGGGGCGTACGACGTGCAGGTCCCCGTCCAGGCAGACCATCCCGTGCTGCTGTCCCGCGACGGCCACCGCGTCGACGTCGGCCAGCCCGCCCGCCTCAGCGACGGCGCCGTGCAGCGCCCCCCACCACTCGTCCGGGTGCACCTCGGTGCCGTCGGGGTGCGGTGCGCGACCCTGCCGGACGACTGCACCGCTGTCCGCGCCGCGGATGACGACCTTGCAGGACTGCGTCGACGAGTCGACCCCGGCGACCAGTGTCCCGCTGCCGGGCACCGTCAGCGCGCACCCATCAGGTGCTCGACCGCGAGCTGTTCCAGCGCGGTGAAGGCGTAGCCGCGGGCGGCGACCGCGTCGGCGTCGAAGGACTCGTAGGCCGACGGGTCGGCGAGCAGGTCCGCATACGACTCGCCCTCAGAGAGCGTCGGCACCGACAGCTCGCCGACCCGGCTCGCCTGCAGCGCGGCCTGGACCTCGGGGTCGGCGCGGTAGCCGGCTGCCCGGTCCTTGAGCAGCAGGTACGTGCGCATGTTCGCCGCAGCCGACGTCCACACGCCGGCCACGTCCTCTGTGCGCATCGGCTTGTAGTCGAAATGGCGCGGGCCGTCGTACGCGGGCCTGCCTCCCGGGCCGCTCTCGAGCAGGTCGACGAGGAAGAAGGCGCTGAGCAGGTCGCCATGGCCGAACACCAGGTCCTGGTCGTACTTGATGCCGTGCTGGCCGTTGAGGTCGATGTGGAAGAGCTTGCCCTGCCACAGCGCCTGGGCGACGCCGTGCACGAAGTTCAGCCCCGCCATCTGCTCGTGCCCGACCTCGGGGTTCACGCCGACCATGTCCGAGTGCTCGAGCGTGGAGATGAAAGCGAGGGCGTGGCCCAGGGTCGGCAGCAGGATGTCGCCTCGCGGCTCGTTCGGCTTGGGCTCGAGCGCGAAGCGCAGCCCGTAGCCGCGGTCGACGACGTACTGGGCGAGAAGGTCGATGCCCTCGCGGTAGCGGTCCAGGGCGCCGCGCACGTCCTTCGCGGCGTCGCTCTCGGCCCCCTCCCGACCCCCCCAGAAGACGTAGGTCGACGCGCCCAGCTCGGCCGCGAGGTCGAGGTTGCGGATGACCTTGCGCAGCGCGAAGCGCCGGACCGCGCGGTCGTTCGAGGTGAAGGCACCTTCCCTGAACACCGGATGCGTGAAGAGGTTGGTCGTGACCATCGGCACGACGAGACCGGATTGGTCGAGGGCCTGCCGGAACCGCTTGATGCGCTCGTCGCGCGAGGCCTCGTCGCTGCCGAACGGGATGAGGTCGTCGTCGTGGAACGTCACACCCCACGCACCGAGCTCGGCGAGCCGATGCACGGCCTCGACCGGGTCGAGCGGGGGTCTGGTGGCGTCGCCGAACGGGTCGCGCGCCTGCCACCCGACGGTCCACAGGCCGAAGCTGAACTTGTCCGACGGGGTGGGTCGCAGGTCGCCCATGAGCTCGATCTCCTTCGTGTCGACGGTCGCATAGTCGTTTGTCGGGTCAGGAGGCCGACCGGCGCGACAGCTCGAGCAGCGGGTCGGACAGCAACGGGTCGAAGGCGAGCTCCGCGGCCCCGAGCAGTGTCGAGTCGGCGCACAGGTCGGGCACGACCAGCCGCACCTGCTCCACCAGAGCTGCCAGCCCCGTGGCGTGGAACTCGGTGCGGACCGTGTCGCCGGCCGCGCCGTAGACCTCCTCGAGCGAGCCGCCCAGGATCACGACCTCCGGGTTGAGGGTGTTGACGACGAC
>JBOGDX010000191.1:0-6062 GCA_050743225.1 Actinomycetes bacterium
TCGTAGCGCTGCTGGACCTGCGCGGCGGTCACCGCACCCGCCTTGGCGGCGGCCTCGAGATCCCTTGCCCGATCCCGAAGACGGGCGGTCTCGGCGCTGCTGGCGCGTGCGGCCGCCGACCCGAGGCCGACCAGCCGCTGGACGTACGCGACCCGCTGCATGGCGTCGGCGGCGCTGCCGGCGTCGAGCACGCTGGCATACAGCGCCGCGGCGCCCCCGGTCATGTACAGCGCCCGCACCCGGTCACCGGCCGCGTCCCGGCGGGCGGCCTCCGCCTCCGCGGCGGCGTCGGCAGCCTGGTCGGCGACGACGCTGCGGCTCACTCCCTCCGCGAGGGCGCCGAGCGCCCGCTCGTACGCCCGCAGGGCCCGATCGACAGCGGGCTGCATCGCCTCGACCCGTTCGGCGGCGGCGCGCGCGGCAGCGCGAGCCTCTTCCACCGTCTCGGCGCGCGCGGCGCCACCGGGAAGGCCCGTGAGCAGCAGAACAACGGCCACCACGACGGTGCCGCGACGCGGTGCTCTCACCCGTCGTACGTCGGCGCGTGGGTTCGTCGCCTTGACCGGGCCGGTTTGCCCGACCGCCGCGTCGGAGGTGAGGATCTACGCCGTGGTGGCGGGACGGAGCGGGTGAGCCTGTGGGAGGCGGTCGCCGTCGCCCTGGCCGGGCTGGCGGCAGGCACGATCAACACGATCGTGGGGTCCGGGACGCTCGTGACGTTCCCGGTCCTGCTTGCCGTCGGCTATCCGCCGGTGCTCGCGAACGTGACCAACACGGTTGGTCTGGTCCCGGGGTCGCTCAGCGGGGCGATCGGCTACCGCGCCGAGCTCGCCGGTCAGGGCCGGAGGGTCGCGCGGCTGGCGGGCGCGTCGATCCTGGGCGGCGTGACCGGCGGGGTGCTGCTGCTCAGCCTGCCCGACGAGGCATTCCAGGCGATCGTCCCGGTGCTCATCGGGCTCGCTTGCGTCATGGTCGTGGTCCAGCCACGCGTCGCCGACCGCCTCCGGCAGCGACAGGGCGCGCACCGGCGCACGCACGGGGGGCCGGTGCTCTACGCAGCGATCTATGTCGCAGGCATCTACGGCGGCTACTTCGGGGCCGCGCAGGGCGTGCTGCTCATCGCCATCATGGGTCTGCTGCTCGACGAGCACCTTCAGCGGATCAACGCGGCGAAGAACGTGCTGTCGCTGCTGGTGAACGCGGTGGCGGCGCTGTTGTTCATCGCGGTGACCGACGTCGCCTGGCAGGCCGCCGGGCTCATCGCCGTGGGTTCGACGGTCGGCGGGCAGCTCGGGGCCCTCATCGGGCGTCGGGTGCCGCAGCCGGTGCTGCGCGCGCTGGTGGTGGTGGTCGGGTTGGTCGCGATCGTGCTGATCGTGGTGTAGCCGTGCCGGCACGGATCGAACGGGTGGACGAGCAGTCGGCCGCTCTGTCGGACTACGTCGGTCTCACGGACGTGACCCTGCGCCGCCGCCGGGAGCCGGCGGAGGGCATCTTCATCGCCGAGGGCGAGAAGGTGATCCGGCGGGCGGTGGCGGCCGGTCATCAGGTGCGGTCCGTGCTGCTCGAGGAGAGGTGGCTGGCCGCGCTCAGCGACCTGCTCGATCGCATCGACGCGCCCGTCTACGTCGCGTCTCGCGAGACCCTCGAGGCCGTCACCGGCTACTCGGTGCACCGCGGCGCGCTGGCGGCCATGGCGCGGCTCCCGCTCGAGCCCGCCCTCGAGCTCGCGGCGCGCTCTCGCCGGATCGTGGTGCTCGAGGACCTGGTCGACCACACCAACGTCGGCGCCGTGATGCGCGCCGCGGCCGGCCTGGGGCTCGACGCGGTGCTCGTCAGTCCCCGCTGCGCCGACCCGCTCTACCGGCGGTCGGTCAAGGTGTCGATGGGAGCCGTCTTCGCGGTGCCGTGGTCGCGCCTGGACACCTGGCCGGGCGGCCTGCACGACGTACGCTCGCTCGGCTTCTCGGTCCTGGCCCTGACACCCGATCCGTCGGCGACGCCGCTGGCGGAGCTCCGCGCGACGGTGACCGACCGGTGTGCGGTCCTGCTCGGCGCCGAGGGACCCGGGCTCAGCGACCGGGCCCTCGCCGTGGCCGACCACCGGGTGCGGATCCCGATGGCCGCCGGTGTGGACTCGCTCAACGTCGCCGCTGCGGCAGCGGTGGTGTTCTACGCGCTTGGCCAGAGGTCGCGTCAGAGGCGGCGGTAGCGCGCCTCCGCGACGCAGTAGGCGCCGAAGCAGACCAGGCCCAGGGCGGCGGCCATCAGCAGGAACTTCCCGAACGGCGCGTTAGCGACGCTCTGCAGCGCCACGTCGAACCCCGCCGCCTTGCCGGGCTCGTGGTCCAGCGCCGCGGTGATGACGAAGATGCCGACGAGGAAGAAGACGATGCCGCGCGCCACGTAGCCGACCTGGCCCAGCCGACGCACAGCCTGGAAGGTCGACTGGCTCATCTGGCCGGTGTTCAGATGCTTCTCGAAGTCGGTGCGCAGGCCGCGCAGGGTCAGCCCGATCGCGATGGCGATCACGACCAGTCCGGCGAAGACGACGATGCCCTGACCGCCGGGCCACTCGAGGACCTTCGCCGTCATCGAGCTGCTCTCGCTGGACGACGACGAGGAGGAGGTGACGATGGTCAGGGCGAGCACGCCGAACGCCAGGTAGACCAGTCCGTTGGCCGCCGAGCCGATCCGCTTCACCGTCCGCTTCTTCTCGTCGGTCTCCTCGCGGCGGCCCCACGCCGCCTCGCTGAGCCGCCAGACGGCGTACCCCGCGAAGCCGACAACCACCAGCCACAGCACGAAGCTCCCCCCGGGCTTCTCGGCGACGGCCTGCAGAGCGCCCTTCTGGTCCGCCCGCTGCGAGTCACCGAGAGCGACCTGGAAGGCCAACGCCCCGATCAGCGCGTAGACCAGCCCCTTGGCGACGAAGCCGCCGCGAGCCGCCTTGTTGATCACGTCGCTGTTAGCTGCTCGGTGCGCGGTCGCACCGGTGGACAAGGGCGTGCTCACGAAAGGGCCTCCTCGGCAGGTTCTTTGACGTGCTCTACCCCGTGGCATGGGTACGGAACCGGCGGCGTAGCCAACGTGGATTGTGGGTAGGCGGCCAGCGCCATGGGTCGACACCGACACCACGACGGCGACGGCGCTCCAGCCACGGGTGCGTCGGCGCCGGTCGTCCTCGCCGTCGGCGTGGCCGCCGTCGTGGTCGTTGCGGTAGGCGTCGTCGGACGGGTCGAGCCGGCTGCCTCTCCGGTCGCGACCAGCCGACCGGCCCAGGTCGGCCCGGCCGAGCCGGCGACGACGGTCACCGCAACCGCCACGGTCAGCGTGACCCCTGCCCCCGACCCCGCCGCGTTCAAGCCCCTCACGAGGATGCGACCGGGCGACAAGGTGCTGCTGGACGGTCGGACCGTCTACTGGCGAGGCTGGGGTGGCGGGATCGACGTCTCGGCCGTCTCGTCGGCCCGCCACGGCAGCAAGCGCTTCGTCCAGACTGCGCGCCTCAGCCCCGCCGAGCCGCGCTAGTCACCCCCGACGGGCCCGCCAGCGGGCCAGGACCTTGCGCTCGCGCTCAGGGTCGAGCCCCGTGCCGTCGGGCATCGTCGCCTGTTGCGTCCAGGCCCAGGTGTCCCGGACCGTCTCCGCGATCGGCCGGGGCCGCAGCCCGGTCGCGTTGGCCCGGGCCGGGTCGGCGGCCATCAGCAGCAGGTCCGGGTCCCCGCCGCTCCACAGCGGCAGGACGCCGCCGTCGAGCCCCTCGCCGAGCAGGAAGTCTTCGTCCACCCAGACCAGGGACGTGCCGGGCGGCGCGACCGCGTCGCGGATCGCCGACAGCTGCTCACCCCACGAGAACGGCGGCGGCGGGCTCGCGGCGTGGAACGCGCCGGACTCCCGGCTCTCGAGCAGTCCGACCATCCACGAGGCCATGTCGCGGACGTCGATCACCTGTGACGGCGCGGCGGCCGGCCCGGGCGCAAGCACCTCACCGCCACGGGCCAGCCGGTCGACCCACCACGGGAAGCGCCAGGTGTAGTCGTCGGGGCCGACCACGTAAGTCGGGCGCACGACCACGGTCGAGGGGCCGAAGCGGTCCACGGCGGCGCGCTCGCAGAGCGCCTTCAGCCCGCCGTACGTCTGATCGGTGACCTCCTCGACGCTCGGGTCGGCGAGGTCGGCCAGCGGCGCGTCCTCGGCGTAGCCGGCCCGGGCCGGCGACGCGTAGGCGGAGACGCTGGACACCAGCAGGTGGCGACCGCCCCGGTCGCCGAGGACGTCGGCCAGCTCCTGGACCTGGCGCGGGTAGTAGGCGCAGGTGTCGACGGTGGCGTCCCACCGGCCGTCATCCAGCGCCGACAGGTCCGACGTCCGGTCGCCCACCAGCAGCTCGACCCGTTCGTCGTCACGGAACAGGTCGCTGCCGGTCCGCCCACGGTGGAAGACCGTGACCCGGTGCCCCCGGGCGATGGCCTGCTCGACGACGTGGCGGCCGATGAAGCGGGTGCCGCCGACCATCAGGATGCGCATCCGGGGGACGTTAGCGCAGCAGGTGGGCCGTCCCCGCGGCCGCGACTGCCCACAGGAGGCTGGTGAGGGTGCCGATGATGAACGCCTCCGGCGCGTTGGTCTCGCGCAGCTCGGCGTAGCGCCCGACGCCCTTGACGGCCAGCACCAGCGCGACCCCCTCGGGCCAGCCGGCGAGCACGGTCGCCGCGACGGCCGCGCGCTCGAGGTAGCCGATCCACGCGCCCCCACGCAGCACGGTTCCGGGCTCGGTCTCCGTCCCCGGCGTGCCGGCGTCGTCCCCGGTCGCTGCGACCGGGGGAACGGACACCCGTGTCGTACGCGCGGGCAGGAACTCGCGTCGCATCAGCCGGAACACCGACCGCACCGCAAGGCCGCCGCCCGTCGTGGCCACGGCCACTCCGAGCACCAGGGCGGCCGCCAGACGCCACCCGTCGACCGGGTCGACCCCGGCGGCTGTCGCCGCGGCCGCCAGCAGCAGCGCCGCGGTCAGGGCCGCGGTGGGGACGACCGGGTCGTCGACGACCCGCCCGAACAGGATGAGCGCCACCGGCGCCACGGCGGCCAGCACGAGCAGGATCAGGGCGAGAGCAGTCACGATCCGGACACCCTGCCATCCGCCAGGGACAGCAGGTGGGAGGCCAGGGCCCTGCCGTCCGGCTCGAGGTGCCAGCCGGCGGCTTGCAGTCGCTGGGACACCGCCTGCTTGCTCACGCCCAGCCGGTCGGCGACCTCGATCTGGGTCAGCCCCTCGGCGGCCAGGTCGACGGCCTCCCACCCGCGGTCGCTGCGGCGCGCCACCACCGCCGCGAGCAGGTCGAGAGCGGTCTGTGCGCGGCGGGCGTCGGCGGCGGGGTAGCCCCCGGTCACGGCGAGCCCGGTCGGCCTGGACTTTGCCCTGGTCACGGCGTCGCGGGCCCGGTTGAAGGCGCCGCCCGAGCCGGCCCGCGTGCTCTCCGGCAGCGGCTCGTTGACCGGGCCGACCCCGACGCCCACGCTCCACGCGTTGTCCCGGACCAGCCGCAGCACGAGGTCCACCACCGTCGGGGGGTCGTCGAGGACGCCCTGCAGCTCGTCGCCTGCGGTGCGCTCGAAACCGCGGACGTACGCCGCCGGGTTACTGCCCAGCGCCGCGAGGAGTCCGTCCACCCGGTCGGAGGTCCGCCGGCTGCCTCGCTGGTCGACCGTCAGCACGTACATGTGGTCAAGGCTACAGGTTTGTTCCGGGCTGATCCAGGACCTGGCCTTGTCTGACCCGCGAGGCTAGCGGGCTGCGCGCCGCAGCGCGGGCAGCAGCCGGTCGACGCCGACCGGGCTAGTGGCGTCCGCCTCGAGCACCGGCCAGCCGCCGGCCACCGGCGCCGCCACCTCCGAACCCGAGTCGGCGCGGCAGAACACCTCGACGATGCGCCCCGGCAGCCCGGCGAGGTCGGCCGCCCGGTCGCGGGGCCAGGAACCTTCGAGGACCGCGCCTCCGGTCTCCGCCGCCACGGCCAGCACGGCGCGGGCCGCGGCGCGGCCGATCCGTCCCGAGG
>JBOGDX010000192.1:0-6060 GCA_050743225.1 Actinomycetes bacterium
ACATGGCCTACCGCCTCGCCGGCTCCAGTGACATGTACGCCGATGACGGCCGGTCGCCGTACGCCTCGATCAACTTCGTCACCGCGCACGACGGGTTCACGCTGCGCGACCTGGTCTCGTACGACGAGAAGCACAACGAGGCCAACGGCGAGGACGGCCAGGACGGGATCGGGGACAACCACAGCTGGAACTGCGGGGTCGAGGGTGAGACCGACGAGCCCGCCGTGCTGGTGTTGCGCCACCGGATGATGCGCAACCTGCTGGCCACCCTCGCGTTGTCCTCCGGCGTGCCCATGCTCACGGCGGGTGACGAGACCGGCAGGACGCAGCGCGGGAACAACAACGCGTTCTGCCTCGACGACGAGACGACGTGGCTCTCGTGGGCGCACGAGCCGTGGCAGCGCGACCTGTACGCATGGACGCGCGCCCTTCTCGCGGTGCGGCGCGGCGACCGTGCGCTTCGCCACGACGAGTTCTTCGAGGGGCGCCCGACCCATCCCGCCGCGGTGAAGGACCTCGCATGGTTCGGCGCTGACGGGGTCGAGATGACCGCGGAGGGCTGGTTCGACCACGACCAGCGCGTTCTCGCGATGTACGTCAGCGGCGTGCCCGAGCCGGGGGACGCCGACGTGGTGTCGCTGCTGGTCGTGCTCAACACCGGCCCGGCGACCGAGAACGTGGTGCTGCCTGACGGCAAGTGGGCGGTCTCCTACGCCGTCCTGCTCGACACCACCGCCGATCAGCCCGCCCCGGGACCGGAGCTGGCCGCCGGAGCGCCGCTGACGATGGTCCCGCACAGCCTGCAGGTGCTGGCTGCCCGCCGCTGAGGGCTGCCATTCAGCGCAGGACGCCGCTGTCCATCCCGGTGCTCTCGGGCGGAAGTGCGGCGAGCCCGAGCTCGCCCGGCCCGGTGATGAGCCGGTGCGTGGGCACCACCCGCGTCGTGTAGCCGAACGGGCCGGGACGGTCGAGCTTGACCTCGCCGAGGTAGCGGTGCCGACCGCCCTCGTACGCCTCGTCATGGCGCAGCGACACCGTCGACGACTCGCTGATCTGGTCCGACTCGTCCACCCGCCCGTACACGACCTGGACGTCGACGTCGGACGGCGTCAGCCCACCGATGGACACGAAGGCCCGCAGCTCCAGGGTGCTGCCGACCTCGGGTGCGTCGGCGACCCCGGTCGCCTCGACGTGGTCGACGCGCACACCGGACCAGGCCGTGCGCACGTGCTTCTTCCAGGCGGCGAGCTCCCGGGCTCCGGCGAAGGCGCCGGCGCCGAGCGCACGCGACGAGGCTGCGGCCGGTGCGTACAGCCCCAGGACGTAGTCCCGGACCATGCGGCTTGCCAGGACCTTGGGACCCAGCGTCTGCAGCGTGTGCCGCACCATCTCGATCCAGCGCGCCGGGTGCCCGTCGGTGTCGCGGTCGTAGAACAGCGGCGCCACAGTTTTCTCGAGCAGGTCGTAGAGGGCACCCGCCTCGAGATCGTCGCGCCGGTCGGGGTCGGTCACCCGGTCCGCCGTCGGGATCGCCCAGCCGTTGTGGCCGTCGAACCACTCGTCCCACCAGCCGTCGAGCACCGACAGGTTGAGGCAGCCGTTCAGCGCCGCCTTCATTCCGGAGGTGCCGCACGCCTCCAGCGGGCGCAACGGGTTGTTGAGCCAGACGTCGCAGCCGGGGTAGAGCGACTGAGCCATCCCGATGTCGTAGTTCGGCAGGAACACGATGCGATGCCGGACCGAGGCCTGGTCGGCGAACCGCACCAGCTCCTGGATCAGCTTCTTGCCGCCGTCGTCAGCCGGGTGCGCCTTCCCGGCGATGACCAGCTGGACCGGCCGGTCCTTGTGCAGGAGCAGCGAGGTCAGCCGCTCGGGGTCGCGGAGCATGAGCGTGAGGCGCTTGTACGACGGGACGCGCCGGGCGAACCCGATCGTCAGGACGTCGGGGTCGAGCACTTGGTCGACCCAGCCCAGCTCGGCCTCGCTCGCGCCCCGCTGTTCCCAGGAGTGCTTGACCCGGTGTCGGGCGTCCCCCACCAGCCGGCCGCGCAGCAGCCGGCGGACAGCCCAGATGTCGCCGTCCGACACCTTGTGGACGGCCTCCCAGCGGCTGGAGTCGGTGGGGTTGTCGGTGAGGTCGTGGCCTAGCTCGCGCTCGGCGAGCTCGAACACTTCGGGCGCCACCCAGGTCGGCGCGTGGACGCCGTTGGTGATGTGGCCGATCGGGACCTCGGGCTCGTCGAAGCCGGGCCAAAGCCTCGAGAACATGTCGCGGGCGACGTGGCCATGCAGCTCGGAGACGCCGTTGGCGCGCTGGGCCAGGCGGAAGCCCATCACCGCCATGTTGAACACCGTCGGGTCACCGCCCGCGTAGTCCTCGGCGCCGAGGTCGAGGACCCGCTCGACCGGGACGCCCGGACACGCGTTGTCCCCGCCGAAGTGCTGCGCGACCAGGTCCCGGGAGAACCGGTCGATGCCGGCTGGCACCGGCGTGTGGGTGGTGAAGAGCGTCGCCGAGCGAGCGGTCTCGACCGCCTCGTCGAAGGTGAGCCCGGCCTCCTCGGTGAGCTCGCGGATGCGTTCGATGCCCAGGAACCCGGCGTGCCCCTCGTTGGTGTGGAAGACCTCCGGCGCCGGTGCCCCGGTCAGCCGGCTGAACGCGCGCAGGGCGCGGACGCCGCCGATGCCGAGCAACATCTCCTGCAGGAGGCGGTGCTCGCTGCCCCCGCCGTAGAGCCGGTCCGTGACGTCGCGCTCCGCCAGCTCGTTGTCCTCGACGTCGGAGTCCAGCAGCAGCAGCGGCACCCGGCCGACCTGCGCCCGCCAGACCTGGGCCGCGACCCGGCGGCGACCCGGGAGCCCGACCTGGACCTTGAGCGGGTCGCCCGACTCCTCCCGCAGCAGCGAGATCGGCAGGCCGTCCGGGTCCAGCACCGGGTAGTACTCCTGCTGCCAACCCTCGCGGGACAGCGACTGCGCGAAGTACCCGGACCGGTAGAGCAGCCCGACGCCCACGATCGGCACGCCGAGGTCGCTGGCCGCCTTGAGGTGGTCCCCGGCCAGGATGCCGAGGCCGCCCGAGTACTGCGGCAGCGCCGCGGTGATGCCGAACTCGGGCGAGAAGTACGCGACCGCGGACGGGATGGCGGCGCCGCCCGAGTCCGACTGCCCGGCCGTCAGCTGCTGGTACCAGTGGTCGCCCTGGAGGTAGGCGCGCAGGTCGGCCCCTTCCTCGGCCACCCGCCGGACCACGTCCGGGTCGTCGGCCAGGGCGGCGAGCCGGTCCGGGCCGAGCGCACCGAGCAGCGCGACCGGGTCGCCGCCGACCTTCTCCCACAGGGCCGGGTCCAGCCCCTGGAACAGCGACTTGGTGGAGGTGTGCCACGACCAGCGCAAGTTCAGTGCAAGCTCCCCCAGTGGTTCGAGGGGCGCGGGAAGCACGGTGCGGACGGTGAACCGACGAATGGCCTTCACCGGCCAGACGATAGTCGGGTCCTGGCCGGGCGTTCGCTCGACCGGGAGGTGTGCGGCCGAAGACAACCTGGGTAGGTTCAAGGCCGATGACCGGACGCATCCCGATCCTGGACGTGCAGCCCGCCGAAGGCTGCGGTCGCTGGCCGGCGAAGGCCGTCGTCGGTGAGTCGTTCACGGTCAGTGCCACGGTGTTCCGCGAGGGCCACGACATGGTCAGCGCAAACGTCGTGCTGCGGGACGCCAAGGGACGCAAGGGACCGTTCACCCCCATGCACATGGGTGCCCCGGGCACCGACCGCTGGCACGCCGACGTGACGCCCACGAGCGAGGGTCGGTGGAGCTTCGCCGTCGAGGCGTGGAGCGACCCGGTCGGCACCTGGGTGCACGACGCCACCATCAAGATCGAGGCGGGCGTCGACGTCGATCTCATGCTCGAGGAAGGCGCTCTCATCCTGGAGCGAGCCGCCGCGGCACCTCGGCCGGCCCCCGGGCGTCGCGTGTTGCTCGACGCAGTCACGGCACTGCGCGACGAGAACCGACCGGTGCCGGCGCGGCTGGCGGCCGTCTCGGCCCCCACGGTCAAGGCAACGCTCACCGAGCACCCGTTGCGCGACGTCGTGACGGCGAGCGACCGGATGCCGCTCTGGGTCGACCGCGAACGCGCGCTCTACGGCAGCTGGTACGAGTTCTTCCCCCGCTCCGAGGGGGCCCAGGTCGACCCGACCTCCGGGGTCATGGTGAGCGGCACGTTCCGGACGGCGACGCACCGCCTTCCCGCGGTCCGCGACATGGGCTTCGACGTCGTCTACCTGCCGCCGATCCACCCCATCGGCACCACCAACCGCAAGGGGCCCAACAACACGCTGACTCCCGGGCCGCACGACGTCGGCTCTCCATGGGCGATCGGCTCGCCCGAGGGCGGGCACGACGCGGTCCACCCCGACCTCGGGACGATCGAGGACTTCGACGCCTTCGTGGCCAACGCCCGTGGGCTGGACCTGGAGGTGGCACTGGACCTGGCGCTGCAGGTCACGCCCGACCACCCGTGGGTCAAGGAGCATCCCGAGTGGTTCACCGTGCTCGCCGACGGGACGATCGCCTACGCGGAGAACCCGCCCAAGAAGTACCAGGACATCTACCCCGTCAACTTCGACCGCGACCCGGTAGGCATCTACGCGGAGGTCCTGCGCGTCGTTCGCCACTGGATGGACCACGGCGTGCGCATCTTCCGCGTCGACAACCCGCACACGAAGCCGGTCAACTTCTGGGCGTGGCTACTGGAGGAGGTGCGCAAGACCGACCCGGACGTCATCTTCCTCGCCGAGGCATTCACCCGGCCGGCGATGATGCAGACCCTGGCGCGGGTGGGGTTCCACCAGTCCTACACGTACTTCACATGGCGCAACGAGAAGTGGGAGATCGAGGAGTACCTCACAGAGCTCTCTCAGACGACCGCGCACTTCCTGCGGCCCAACCTCTTCGTCAACACACCGGACATCCTGCACGACTACCTGCAGTACGGCGGGCCGCCGGCGTTCAAGATCCGGGCCGCGCTGGCGGCGACCCTCTCCCCCACCTACGGGGTGTACTCCGGCTACGAGCTGTTCGAGCACGTTGCGGTCCGGCCCGGCAGCGAGGAGTACCTCGACACGGAGAAGTTCCAGCTGCGCCCGCGCGACTGGGCCGCCGCCGAGCGGGAGGGGCGCAGCCTCGCGGGGTACCTCACCCGGCTCAACCAGCTCCGCCGGGAGCACCCTGCACTGCAGCGGCTGCGGAACCTTCGCTTCCACCACGCCGACAGCGACCAGGTCACCTGCTACTCGAAGAGCATCGTCGGCGCTGACGGACATCACAAGGACACCCTGATCGTCGCCGTCAACCTCGACCCGCACGCGGCCCGTGAGACGACGGTGCGTCTGGACATGCCCGCCCTCGGACTGGACTGGGACGACACCTTCGCGGTCCACGACGAGCTGACCGGCGAGAGCTACGTCTGGGGCAAGGAGAACTACGTCCGACTCGACCCGTTCGTGGAGCCGGCGCACATCTTCGCCGTCCGTACGCGGGCCCACTCAGCAACGGGGTCGGCGACGCCGTGAGCGATGCCCTCCCGGAGCTCCAGCAGGGCCAGCAGGGGCTGCAGATCGACAACTTCGCCGACGTACCGGACGAGCAGCGCGACCCGCACTGGTTCAAGCGCGCCGTGTTCTACGAGGTGCTGGTGCGGTCCTTCAAGGACAGCAACGGTGACGGCACCGGCGACCTGCTGGGGCTGACGGAGAAGCTGGACTACCTCCAGTGGCTCGGCGTCGACTGCATCTGGCTACCGCCGTTCTTCAAGTCCCCGCTGCGCGACGGCGGGTACGACGTCAGCGACTACACCGACGTGCTGCCGGAGTTCGGCACCCTGGGCGACTTCGTCGAGTTCGTCGACGGCGCGCACGCCCGGGGCATCCGCGTGATCATCGACTTCGTCATGAACCACACGTCGGACCAGCACCCGTGGTTCCAGTCGTCCCGCACCGACCCGGACGGTCCCTACGGCGACTTCTACGTGTGGGCCGACACCGACGAGGCGTACTTAGA
>JBOGDX010000193.1:0-6034 GCA_050743225.1 Actinomycetes bacterium
GCCCTGGCCAATCCGAGCCAGCTGCCCGGCCGAGTCGGGAAGCGCGAACGGCTCCATCGCGTCGCCCGGTTGCAGTCCCGTCGGCGACGTCGCAGCCGGTCCTTGCGCAGGCTCGACGCCCTCGAGCAGGCCTCGGGCACCGAAGGTGCGGGCGAGCCCGATGACGTCGTCGACAACCTGGTCGACCGGTGCCTCGAAGGCCTCGGCCAGCTCCTGGCCGAGGTCTTCGAGGTTGACCGTGCCGTCACAGCACTGCCACACCAGCGACCCGAGCGGGTCCAGCGCGTCGATGGTTGCCCGCGCCTCCCCGATGACGATGCCGCCATCGGGGAGGCGGTGGAACCGGGCACCCTCGACAGGCCGCGGGACGAACGCGTGACCGACCGACGAGAACGTGTCCGCCATGTAACGGGACTATTCCGACGACAGGACGGGCGATGACTCGTCTGCGATTTGTGCGCCGAAGCCCCGCGCCTGTGTTGCCAGCGGCGGGAGATCTGAGCCGCACGGCGCCACGCAGACGTTCTCTGCGCAGCACGTGGCGATACACGTGTAGCCCGGTGGGCACGTGTTACCGGGGCCACAAACAGTCCGGTCAGAGCAGAAGTTGAAGGCGTCGGTGCAGCAGTTGCCCGACCCGTCGGCTTTCACGAAGCAGAAGCAGGAAAACTCAGACCCCTGGGGTCCACAGAAGTGGGCGACGTCGCAAGGTACGCCGGCGTTTCGACAGTCGGAACATGCCACGCCACCCGGGCTCGCCGCCGCGGCGACACTCCCCAGGCTCATCACCATCGGCGCGGTCCAGACCACTGCGGCGCCGACACCTGCCTTCTTGATGAGGTCGCGACGGGTCGTGCTGGCCGGTGCCTCGGGTGTCTCGTCGGACATGGTTCCCCCCAACTCGGCGAACGGCGCTCGCTGCGGCCGCTCCAACGTCGCGACGGTACGGCGGATGTCAGTCGAGCGACCATCCGCGGATTGCATGACTTTCTCTAGTGCACCGCTCTGCGGCCGGCGGCGAGTGACCCGGTGCGCGCCGTCGCGAGGAGCACCTCTCGTGCCCGCTCGACGACCGGGTTGACCTGCTTCCGCGCCGCAAGGTCCACCAGCGCGAACAGGTCCAGCGCCCGAGCGGTGTCCAGCCAGCCGGCGGGCAGGCCAGCAGCCTCCGAGATCTCGAAGACGCCGACGACGAAGGCGTGCCCGGGCTCGTCGTCCTCCTCCGGTGGGAATCGCAGGAGGTTGCCGAGGTCGGCCAGCCGGCACCCGGCGTACGCGAACTCCCAGTCGAGTAGCCCGGTCACCTCGGCGCGCTCGACGTCGACGAGCAGGTTCTTGGGGTTGAAGTCGCTGTGCACCAGCGTCGACTCCCCCGCGACCGCGTCGAGCAGGGGGCGCACGCCGCGGGCGAGCGACACGAGCGCCGTTCGGTCCTCCTCGTCCCAGTCCGGCAACCCGCCCTTGTCGGTGCGCGCGGCCACGAACTGCTCGAGCGACGCCAGCTCCGCCGGCATAGGTGTCACGGCCAGGTCGGCGCCCGACAGCTCGCCGGGCCGGTCGAAGCGCACCGTCGACAGCCGCAGCAGCACCCCACCGACGGCCCGCCCCAGCTCGGCCGCCTCCCGCTCGCCGACGCGGAGCAGCACCTCGTCGAGGCGCTCGCCCGGAAGCCGGGACATCAGGACGTACGGCGGGAAGTCGCCGCCCGCGTCGACCCTCGCGTCGAGCACGGCCGGCACCGGGACCACGCCCC
Source organism: Actinomycetes bacterium (assembly GCA_050743225.1). Taxonomy (GTDB): domain Bacteria; phylum Actinomycetota; class Actinomycetes; order JACCUZ01; family JACCUZ01; genus JBOGDX01. The sequence goes on from JBOGDX010000193.1 coordinate 1,754, forward strand.
GCAGCCGACGGAGCAGCCCGACGTCGACCGCCGCCCGGGCCGGAGTCCGGCCGTACACCCGCAGCACGACCTCGTCTCCATCCACGTCGGCGAGGAACGTCTCGCCGCTGTACCCGCCGCCGAGCGGTGTGACGGACGGCCCGAACGCGCGGTGCAGCTGCTCTCGAGTGGGGGCCATGGCCCGATCGTCGCAGCCGGACGGAGAGTGACGCCCGGTCGGTCGGGTCGGTCGAATCCGCCCGACGGGGCGGGGTCACGTGAGAACCTCCCTGTCCGGGGGTGTCATGGGGGCTGTTCGGGTCGCGCTTTGCGGGGGCGGGGAGGACGTCTTCGCCGACGAGCGAGTCGGTGACGACGTCGGGAGCCCGAGCCTGACCGTGTTCGACTTCCGCTACGAGGTGTCGGCCGCCCGCGCTCTGACGGTGACCATCACGCAGCTGTTCCGCGACCGCCGCTACAGCCGGCACCTCCATCCGGTGAGCAGCGTCGAGGTCGCCCACTACCAGCCGATGGAGTGGCTCACGGTCATCAAGGAGTGAGCGCAGACATGGGCGGGAGGCCTGCGGGCTGGGCTGGGGTTGCCTGCGCGGCGAAGTACAGACTAATATTCTAGTCTATGAGCACTCTGCCACTGTCGGAAGTCAAGGCCCGCCTGTCCGAGATCGCCGACGAGGTAGATCGCACCCACGAACGGGTACACGTCACGCGCAATGGCCGCGAGTACGTGGTGCTGCTCTCGGCCGAGGACCTCAGTTCGCTCGAGGCGACCATCGAGCTTCTGGCGGACGAGGCCGCCGTAGCACGCGTCCGGGAAGCTGAGGCCGCAGCCGCCAGGGGCGAGCTGACCTCGTCCGCAGAGATGGCTGAGCTGATGAAGCATCGGCGTCGGCGCGCGGGGTCGTGACGCGTGATCCGGACCCGGAGCCGTACGGCGTCGTCCTGGCCCCAGGGGCGCGGCGGGCGTTGACCGAGTCGCTTCCCGATGCAGCGGCATTCGCCGCGTGGGAGTTCATCGCGGGACCCCTAGCACAAGCACCCCGCACCGTCGGAGCACCACTCCGCGCACCGTTTGACGGCCTCTGGCGTGCCCGACGAGGGCAGTACCGAGTTCGCTACCGAATCGACGAGGCCCAGCGGCAGGTCATCGTGCTCGACATCGAGCACCGACGCGACGCGTACAGATCGTGAGCAACTTCCGCCTTCTGCTGCGGGCAGGGTGCGGTAGCGCGGTACGCGCAGGCCGCCCGGCGGTCGCGGTCAGTAGTGGTAGCGCGCCTGCAGGATGACGACGTCATCGCCATCAACGAGGTAGACGAGGCGATGCTCCTCGCTGATCCGCCGGGACCAGGCGCCCGCGAGGGCGTGCCTGAGCTGCTCCGGCTTGCCGATCCCCTCGAAGGGGTCGCGAAGCACGTCGTCGATGAGCCTGTTGATCCGCTTGAGCATCGCCCGGTCGGCGGTGAGCCAGTGTGTGTAGTCCTCCCATCCGTTCGGGGTGAAGACCAGCCTCATCGAACGAGGTTGTGCTGTTCCCGCGCTCCGCTCATGGCTTGCTCCAGGCTCTCCAGCAGCCGGCGCGCGTTCCTCGGCGCCCGCAACAGGTGGGCCGTCTCCTGCAGTGCGTCGTAGTCCGCGCGGGACATCAGGACCGCATCGCCGCGCCGAGAGGTGATCTCGACCACCGACCGGTCGTCGTTGACCTGCTCGATGAGCGGAAACAAGTTCTTTCGGGCCTCGCTCGCGGTCATGGCCACGACGCCACCTCCCTTGACTGGTACGGAAAAAGGTACCACTTGCCTCGCTGGCGCAGACCGGAGACCGCGCGATCTTTTCCGGCAGGTTTGCCGTCCGCGCCCAAAGTCGGTGAGCGATGATCGGAGACAGACCACGGGGTCGATCGCTCGGACCGCTCCGACCAGGAGGACCGGCGTGGAGTTGGTGACCAGGCGGGCGGCGGGGCAGGCCGAGTCCGCGCGGGCGAACCGGTCGTGGTGGGACGCGGAGGCGAAGGCCTACCTCGCCGAGCACGGCGCCTTCCTCGGCGACGCGGCGTTCGTCTGGGGGCCGGAGGGCGTCACGGAGGCCGAGACGCGGCTGCTCGGCGACGTGTCGCAGCACCGGGTTCTGGAGGTGGGGGCCGGCGCCGCGCAGTGCTCGCGGTGGCTGCTCGCGGCCGGGGCCGACCCGATCGCCATGGACCTGTCCGGCGAGATGCTGCGCCGGGCGAGGGAACTCGGCGCGCAGGTGGGGCTCGACGTCCCGCTGGTGCAGGCCGACGCCGCCCGGCTGCCGTTCGCGGACGAGTCGTTCGACCTCGCCTGCTCGGCGTACGGCGCTGTGCCTTTCGTCGACGACTCCGAGGCGGTGATGCGCGAGGTCGCCCGGGTGCTGCGCCGCAGCGGCCGGTGGGTCTTCTCCGTGTCGCACCCGATCCGGTGGGCGTTCCGCGACGACCCGGGGCCGGAGGGTCTCGTGGTGCACGGCTCCTACTTCGACCGCACCCCCTATGTGGAGCAGGACGAGCAGGGCCGGGCGACGTACGTCGAACACCACCGGACCATCGGCGACCGGGTGCGCGAGATCGCGGCGGCGGGGCTGCGGTTGGTCAACGTGGTCGAGCCGGAGTGGCCGCCGGAGAACACCCGCACCTGGGGCTCGTGGAGCCCGCTCCGTGGCGCGGTCATCCCCGGCACGGCGATCTTCGTGTGCGAGAAGGACTGGTGACGGGCTACGCCTGCCGCAACCGCGCCCACAGGGCGTCGACCTGCCGCCGCAGGCGGTCGCGGGAAGGGTCTTCCGGGTCGTTGTCGATGACCACGTCGGCGACCGCTAGCCGCTCCTCCCGGCCGGCCTGCGCGGCCACTCGGCGACGGACCTCGTCCTCCGACATCGCGCGGTCGGCGCCGAGCCGGCGTACCTGCGTCTCCGCGGAAACGTCCACGACCACCACGACATCGAAGCCAGCCTGCAGCTGCTTCTCGACCAGCAGCGGCACGTCGTAGACCACGACCGCGTCGTCGGCGGCACCCGCCATCAGCTCACCGCTGCGCCGGCCGACGTACGGATGGACGATCGCCTCCAGCGCGGCACGGCGCTCGTCGTCGGCGAAGACCAGTGCCCCCAGCTTGGCGCGGTCGAGCGACCCGTCCGGGGCGAGGACGTCGGGGCCGAACGTCTCGACGACGGCAGCCAGTCCCGGCGTACCCGGCTCGACCGCCTCCCGCGCCAGCGCGTCGGCATCGATGACGACCGCGCCGCGCTCGGCGAGCAGCCGGGCAACCTCGCTCTTGCCGGACCCGATGCCGCCGGTGAGCCCGACCTTGGTCACGGGGACAGGAGCTCGACGGTCGGGAAGTAGCTGCGGTAGCGGCGTGGGTCGCGGGAGAGCAGCCGGAACCTCGACACCGCGGCATGCGCTCCGACGAAGAAGTCCGGCAGCGGGACAACGCGGGAGCCACCTCGTCGCCGGTATGCGGCGAAGGCCTTGGCCGCGAGGAAGCCGGCTTGGTAGGGCAGGTCCGCGCGGTGGAAGGTCTCCGGCCGCAGGACGTCGTCGAGCTCCTCGATCGTCGCGAATCCCACGGAGACCTCGGCGTACACGATCGGGTTGATCACCAGGGCACCCTGGTCCGCCGCAGCAGCGAGGGCATCTGCCGACCACTCCGACCAGACCGAGTCCTCGGTCGCGACGTCGAGGAGGACGTTGCTGTCGACGAGAGTGACCGTCATCAGTCGCCGCGGGTGAGGGCGAGGATCTCGTCCGTGCTCATCCCGCCGGCCGCGCGCCCCCGCAGCCGCTCGACGACGCGCCGCCCTCGCGACCCGGCCGGCCCCCCTGCCCGGACGACGCGGACCGAGTCCCCGTCGACGATGAAGTCGACCTCGGTGTCGGGCAGGAAGCCGAACCGGGTGCGGATCTCCACCGGGATGGTGACCTGCCCCTTGGACGTCACGCGCATCCGCGCCTCCTTACGTATTACTCGTAAGGGTACTACCGGTCGCTCCGGACGTGGGAAGACCTGCTCGGCCGACAGAGTGCCGACGTCGTCTCCTGCACACCAACACACAAAGGAGGCTGCACGGGCGCGATTCGGCGCCGGCAGGGGCGCTTCTGTGTGTTGGTGTGCAGATATCGACCCGCTGAGCCGGCGCGCGTGCTCGAGCGAGGCCCCGCGAGCCCGGCAGCGGGTCGCCGAGGGGACGCGGTCGGGTCAGACCTGGGCGGTGTCTGTCGACGCACCGCCGCGGCGCGCCGCCGGGAGCCGGGTGCCGGTGCCGCCG
>JBOGDX010000194.1:0-6024 GCA_050743225.1 Actinomycetes bacterium
CGGCTCGACGCACTCCGCACCTGACGCCGCCCCACCGCCCCAACCAGCCAAGGACCGGAAACCGCGGCAGACGCGGCGGACATGCACGCCCTCAGCCGGCGTCCCTCGGCACCGCCCAACGACCAATGCCAAAACCAAGATCACGAAAGATCGAGGCTAGGCGCACGCCTCAGCGTAATCAGAACCGCCACTGGGTGGCGCCGCCAGGTGAGGCGGCGAGTACCACCGTCGCCCGCCGGGGCGTGAGCCGGTAGACCCGCCATGGCGGGGGCCCGGCGGACGGTGCGCTGTAGTCCGCCGTCAGTGCGATGCCGGTTGCGTCGACACTGGCCGGCCACCCGCCAGCGGCCCATCGTCCTGCCATCTCCGCGACGACGTCGGGCTCGTCGACCAGGGCTGCGTTGCCTTCCACCGCGAGGTCGAACTCGTCGGTCGAGACGCCCAGCGTGCATCGAGGGTCCCTCGCCAGGTTCCGCCCCTTGCGGGTCGTCTCGCCGGTCGTGAAGTAGAAGAGACCCGACACCCACAGCGGGCCGAGGCCGGTGAGGTGAGGGCTGCCATCGGGGTTCGTGGTGGCCAGCCAGCTGCGATTGTCGTGACCACCCGTTCCGGCAAGTTGCCCCGGGCCTCCGGCCAGACGGGCCTCCACCCGCTGCCAGTCGATCAGCGGCAGTCCGTACAACTCGGCGAGATTCTTGGCGTCCATGTGCGTTCCGACTGGCCGGGTCGGCGAAAGTCATCGGCGGAGCACCGGACGCCGCCCCACGGTCAAGATCAACGAACCGAGCCTTACCTAGCGCACGGTGAACGTCTTGGAGTCGACGTGCAGCGGGCGGCCGTCCTCGGCCGAGCTCTCGAAGGCCCGCAGCTCGTAGGACCCCGCGGCCAGCTCCACCGTGTCGCTGAACTCCGCGAAGTCGCCGTTCGACCCCGCCTGGGTGAACCCCTGTGCCACCACTTCGTCGGACCCGTCCCGCCGGACCTCCCAGCTGACCGTTCCCTCGAACGCGGTGCCGAAGCCGGAGATCTCGACCGGCGACCCGACCGAGGCGTCCTGGGTCGGCGACAGCAACCAGACCAGCCCCTGGACGTCGAGCATGGGAGCGCGGGGCACCGGCTGCGACCAGTCGGCGTGGCCCGAGTCCGGCGCGTCGCCGTCGACCAGCAGCTGCACCCGCTTCACGGCCTTGTCGTTCGCCGTCACGGTGTAGACCAGCTGCTGGACGGCGACCAGCTCGGCCTCGGCGCCGACGGACACGAAGTCCGACAGGTCGACGGTGGCGGTGTCCCCGTCGACGTCGACGGCGAGCACCTCGGTGTTATCGGGCCAGGGAGACGAGTAGTCGGGGTCGACCGCAGGCTCGTTGAGCATAGTCGTCAGTGCCGAGAACACGCGCTCCGCACCGATGTTCGGCCGCTCCTCCCGGTACAGCCGGGCCCCGAGCTCGCCGTCGTCGCTCACGTAGTAGACGTAGACGGTGCCTTCGATCGGGATCGGTGAGTCGGTCGCGGTCGGCGAGTCGGTCGGCGACGGGCTGGGCGCGGCGGTCTGCTCATCCGTGGGGTCGGTTGCGACCACGTTGCCGTCGTCGTCGCCGCCGAGCGCGACGGCGAGGCCGCCCACGGCGACGCCGATCACGGCCGCCGCGGCCACGGCGACCGCCGCCGGGTGCCGAAACCACGGGCGGTGGGCGGAATCCACACCGGAGCGGATCTTCTGCAGCGCGTCGTCTGAGGTGTGGACCATGGCGGCCTCCGTGTGCAGGGCGTCGCGCAGCTGCGCGGCGATCGGGTCGTCGTCGGGGAAGGGGTTGATCGGGGTCGTCATGCGCTGGCCTCCAGGCTTGTACGCAGGGCGGCCATGCCTCGGGATGCGTGGCTCTTGACCGCGCCCCTGCTGATGCCGAGCGCGTCGGCGATGTCGGCCTCGGACAGGTCGGCGTAGTAGCGCAGCACGAGCACCTCGCGCTGCCGCTCTGGCAGCCGGCGCAGGGCGGCGAGGACCTCGGCGTGCTCCAGCGCGACCATCGCGCCGTGCTCGGCGCTCGCTGCGTGCGGCGACGCGGGCGGCCGGTGTCGCTCCACGACGGAGCGGTGGCGTAGCGCGGATCGCGCGCGGTTGACCACTGACTGGCGCAGATAGGCGAGGGCCCGGTCGGGGTCGGCGAGCCGGCGCCAGGCACCGTGCATCGCGACGAACGAGTCCTGCACGACCTCTTCGGCCGCGGCAGTGTCCCGCAGCAGCAGCGCCGCCAGGCGCACCAGCGACCGATAGTGCGCGGCGTACAGGTGGGTGACGGCATCGTCGGCACCCCACGACGGGGCGACCGCGGTGCCGCTCATGGTGCTCCTCGCCCCGGTCGGAGGTTGTGCCAGCGCTGGTGCAGGCGTCACGTGCGTACGACGCGGACCTGGCCCATCTGGTTTACCTCTCCGGCCCCCGGATCGCAGCGCGGCGCGCCGGTCGAGCCGTGGCTCGAACCGGTTACGGTGCATCGATGGCCGACAACGACTGCCTGTTCTGCAAGATCGTGGCCGGTGACATCCCGGCCGACATCGTGCACGAGGGTGAGCGCGTGCTGGCGTTCCGCGACATCAACCCGCAGGCGCCCACCCATCTGCTCCTCGTGCCGCGAGAGCACCACGAGAACGCCGCCGTGCTCGCGGCCGCCGACGAGGCAGCGCTGGCCGAGCTGTTCCGGGTCGCCGGCGACGTGGCCGCTGGCGAGGGGCTGACCGACGGCGGCTACCGGATGGTGTTCAACACCGGTCGTGGCGCGGGCCAGGTGGTGTTCCACGCACACCTGCACCTGCTCGGGGGCCGGGGGTTCGGCTGGCCGCCCGGCTGAGCGACCCGCTGGTCCGGGTCAGGACCAGTCGCGCCGGTCGAGGATCATGTCCGAGTCCTCGGGCAGCCCGTCCACGAGCTGGACGTCGACGTCGAACCGCAGCTCTGCGCGCACCCGGGCACGAACGGCCCGCGGGAGATCGGGGTCGGTCGACCCCACCGCGGGGACGACCTCCAGGGTGAGCCGGTCGCGGTGCTCGTCCCGGTCGACGAGGAACCGGTAGGCGGCCACCCCCGGCACGCCCTCCATGGCCGAGCCGGCCTGGTGCGGGTGCAGGAACATGCCGCGGACCTTGACCGCCTGACCCACCCTGCCCAGGACCCCGACCAGGCGCGGCGGACCGGCCGCATCGGCATCGTCACCGTCACCGTCCAGCCACGCCGAGATGTCGCCGGTGCCGAACCGGACGACCGGGAACTCCGGCCGCATTAGCGTGACCACGAGCTGCCCCTCGCTGTCGTCGACGAGGTGCCGACCGTCGAGGTCGCAGACCTGGACCAGCACCCCCTCCGCCACCTGCAGGCCGCCACCGACGCCGGTCTCGTACGCGAGGAGCCCGGTCTCCGCCGTGCCGTAGGCCTGCCTCACCACCGGTACGTAGCCCTGTAGCCACTCGCGCAGCGAGTCTGGCAACGGCTCGGCCGTGACGAGGGCGCGGTCCAGCCGCCAGCCGCGCGGCTCCTCGCCGAGCTCGATCGCCCGCTCGACCAGCGCCTTCAGGTAGCTCGGCAGGCCCGTGTACGCCGTGACACCGAGCTCGCCGACCAGTCGGGCCTGCAGGTCGATGCTGCCGACCCCGGCGGGGACGACCGTGGCGCCCAGCGCCCGGGCACCCTCGTCGAACATCGCACCGGCCGGCGAGAGGTGGTAGCCGAAGCAGTTGAGCACGACGTCGCCCGGGCCGACACCGAGCGCGCGCAGCGCCTCACCCCAGCGCCACGGGTCGGCACCGGAGAGCTGCGGCTCGTACAGCGGCCCCGGGGACTGGAAGACCCGGGGCGGGTGCACGCCCGAGGCCAGCATCCCGCCGTACGGCGGGTGAGCCCGCTGCATCGCGAAGACGTCGTCCTTGCTCATCGGGGGCAGCCGGTCCAGGTCATGGGCACCACGGATGCCGCCGGGGTCCAGACCGGCCATCCGCAGCCGGTCCCGGAAGGCAGGGACCAGTGCGGCGGCCTCTCGGACGACCTTGGCGATGTCGTCGTCCAGGCCGGTGGTGTAGCGCTGCAGCCGATCGGCCAGCGTGGGCATCAGGCCTCCTAGAGCCAGCGCTTGCGCCGCTTGTAGTGCTTGACGTCGCGGTAGCTCCTGCGCCCGCCCTCCTCGCCGAGGCCGAGGTAGAACTCCTTCACGTCCGGGTTCTCGCGCAGGTCCGCGGCCGACCCCTCGAGCACGATCCGGCCCTGCTCCATGATGTAGCCGTGGTCGGCGATCTCCAATGCACGTCGGGCGTTCTGCTCGATGACCAGCACCGTGGTGCCGAGGTCGTCGTTGAGCCGTCGCACGTAGCCGAAGATCTCCTGCACGAGTAGCGGAGCGAGCCCGAGGGACGGCTCGTCCAGCATCAGCAGTCGCGGCCGGGACATCAGGGCGCGGCCGATCGCGAGCATCTGCTGCTCACCGCCGGAGAGGTACCCGGCTGTCCGCGACCGCAGGTCGGCCAGGGCCGGGAAGTACGAGTAGACGAGGTCGAGGTCCTCTCCGGCGACCCGACCGCGGCTGTATGCGCCGGCCACCAGGTTCTCGTGCACGCTCAGGTGCTCGAAGACGTGCCTGCCCTCCATGCACAACGACATGCCGAGCCGCACCCGCGCGGCGGCATCCAGGTGGGTGACGTCCGTCCCGTCGAACCGGATGTCGCCCTCTGTGACCTCGCCGTGCTCGGTCGGCAGCAGCCCCGAGACCGCCTTGAGCGTCGTGGACTTGCCGGCGCCGTTGGACCCGAGCAGCGCGACGATGCTGCCCTCCGGCACAGCCAACGACAGGCCGCGAAGGACGAGGATCACCTCGTCGTAGATGACTTCGACGTTGTTGACCGCCAGCAGCGCTCGGCCCCCGGTGGCGGCCGGTCGCCCGGCCGCCACCTGTCCGACCGGGCCGGAAGAGGTCACGGCGACGACTGCGGAGCGAGCTCGGCCATCGCGCCGTTCTCGACCACGTAGACGCCGCTCTGCTGCATCCCGGCGTGGCTGTCGGCACTGAAGTCGATCGGTGACGTGACCTCTCCGGTGTCGACCGGGTCGATCGCCTCCAGCGCCTTCTTGATGGCCGGGCCGGTGACCTCGTCGCCGTCCTCGACGACCTTGCGGATCCCTTCCGCCATCACGTGCATCGTGTACCAGCCCTGCACGTAGTGCAGGCCCTTGTCGTCCAGGCTCTTGCCGTCGGACTCGAGGAACGCGTTGACGGGGTCGTGGCCTTCGACCGTCACGGACGGCGGGGTGTAGGGCTGCACCATCACGTGCCCGGCCGAGGCGTCGCCGGCGAGCTCGATGAAGTTCTCGTCCGAGCACCAGTTGAGGCAGACGATCTTCATGTCCAGGCCCTGCTGGGCGATGTTCTTCGCCACGACCGCGGCGGGGCTGGACACGTTCTGGATGACGATGTAGTTCGCACCCTGGGACTTCGCCCGGCTGAGCAGCCCGACGTAGTCGGTGGCGCCCGTGGGCATGGCGTAGGGCTCGTACCCCAGGTCGAGGCCCTCCTCCTCGATGTACGTCCCGCCGTCCTCGACCGGTGAGAGCCCGAAGGGGCTGTCGTGGTGGAAGACGGCCACCTCTGCCGCGCCGCCCGCGTCCTCGGCGATCCACTTCAGCGCGATGCGCATCTGGTCGGAGTACGTCGTGGCGACGACGAAGTTGTACGGCGCCTCCTTCGGGTCGATGAGTGTCGCGGCGTAGGACGCGGACATGAACGGCAGCTCGTCCTGCGTGACCTTCTGGCGCAGTGCCTCCGTGTCCCCGGTGCCCCAGCCCTGGATCGCGACGGCACCCTCGTTGACGTACTGCGAGTAGAGCTGCTCCGCCTTCGCCACGTCGTAGGCGTAGTCGTCCAGCTTGAGCTCGATCTTGCGGCCGTCGATGCCGCCGTCGTCGTTGAGCTGCGCGACGTAGCCGCGGATCCCTTCGCTGTAGGGCGTGCCGACGTCGGCCGTCGCGCCCGAGAGGTCGGAGAG
>JBOGDX010000195.1:0-6003 GCA_050743225.1 Actinomycetes bacterium
TCCCGTTCAACCAGACCGCGATCGAGGGTCGGGAGCTCGAGTATGTGCGAGAGTCGATCGAGGGCGGACACCCCGCGTCGGGTGGAGCGTTCGCGGCGCGAGCGGCGGCTCTCCTCGCCGAGCACACAGGCGCCGAGGAGGTGCTTCTCACCACCTCGTGCACGGCAGCCCTCGAGCTTTCTGCCATGATTCTGGACCTCGGGCCCGGCGACACCGTCATCGTGCCGTCGTTCACCTTCACGACCACCGCGCTCGCCTTTGCCCGCCAGGGAGCCCGGCTGGTGTTCTGCGACATCGAGCCGCGCACGCTGGGTCTCGACCCTCAACACCTCGCAACTCTCCTGGATGACACCGTCCGAGCTGTCGTGCTCGTTCACTATGCGGGCATTGCCTGCGACGTCGAGGGCGTCCGGAAGGTGCTGGCAGACCGACCGGACATCACCATCGTCGAGGACAACGCGCACGGCCTGTTCGGCACCTGGCAGGGGGAGCCCCTGGGCAGCCTGGGCCGATTCGCTGCGCAGAGCTTCCACGAGACCAAGAACTTCGTCTGTGGAGAAGGCGGCGCATTGCTGCTCAACGACGCTAGGGACATAGACCGTGCCCGGGTGCTCTACGACAAGGGCACGAATCGCCGAGCCTTCCTGCTCGGCCAGGTCGACAAGTACACCTGGAAGGACACCGGGTCCTCCTTCGGCCTCGCCGACGTCCTAGCCGCCTACCTGCTTGCCCAGCTCGAGCGTCGGGCCGAGATCCAGGACAAGCGTCGGGCCGTCTACGAGCACTACGCCCGTGGCCTGGCTCCCCATGCCGACGAGCTCGGCTTCGAGCTCGCGAACCCGCCGCCTGATCGCGAGTCGGCCTATCACATGTTCTACCTCCTGCTACCGGACCGCGACCGGCGCAACGCTGTCCTCGAATCGATGCGCGCGTCAGGCGTAACTCCGACCTTCCACTACGTGCCGTTGCACAACTCGGATGCCGGCAGGTCGTTCGCGGCGCGGCCGACCGAGTGCCCGGTCACCGAGGACATCAGCGGCCGCCTTCTGCGAATGCCCTTCTACAACAACCTCAGCACGGACGACATCGATCGGGTGGTGGCGGCATTCGTCTCGTCCCTGTCCGCCGCCGCAAGGGTCTAGCGGGCCGCCGAGATGGTCAAGACCGCGCAACCGGGGTCATCCTCGCTGACCCAGCCGGACTACTGGTGGTACCGCGCCCGGGCAGACCTTCTCGAGATTGTCCTCGGACCCTACGTGGCAGAGCCGAAGATCACGCTCGACGTCGGCAGCGCGGATGGGCCCAGCGTCGGGTGGATGAGAAGCGGGCGACGTACCGTCACGCTCGACCTGTTTCCTGCAGGGCTCACCCCCGGTGAAGGTGTGTGCGGGTCGGCGACGGCGCTGCCCTTCGTAGCCGAGGCATTCGACGTGGTGGCCGCCTTCGACGTCATCGAGCACTGCGAGAGCGAGACCCGGGCGATGTCCGAACTGGCGCGCGTGCTGGCGCCCGGTGGTCGGATGCTCCTCTCCGTGCCTGCATATCAGTGGGCGTGGTCGGACCACGACGTCCGCGCAGGTCACCACCGTCGCTACACCAGGCCCCGACTCGTCCGTCTGGTCGAGGGATCCGGTCTGACCGTCGATCGCTCCACGTATGCCTTCAGCGCGGTGTTCCCGTTCTTCGTCGCTGAGCGTGCCAACCGACGTCTGAAGCAACGTGCCGGACGCAAACCTCAGCAAGGGCTCGCACCGGTCTCCGCACGGGTCGACCGGATGCTGATGCGGCTGTCGGGGCTCGACCGTCGGTTGCTGCGCGGGCGAGACCTGCCGTTCGGGTCGTCGATCTTCCTCGCAGCGCTCAAGCCGGAGCGGTGACGTCAGAGTCGGCTAGACCGCGCTGGGTCGGATCTGCGCCGTCGGAATACACCTGGTCGCAGCGCTGACACCAGGGACCAGATCAGGCCGGCGCCGACGGCAGCGGCCAGACCTTGAAGCAGGAGATCCCAGTGCGGCGGTTCGTACTGAACCTTGATCTCGCTGTCGGCGTCGGTGGGAGATACCCGCAGCCTCAGGAGATAGTCGTCCAGTGGATCGGTGACTGTCGCATTGCTGACCTGGTACCCAAGCCAGGCGATGCGACTCAGAACTATCTCCCCCCCGTCGGCAGGCACGTCGCCGACCTTGAGGCTGACCCACTGGTCATCCCTGGTCTGCTCGACGACGTCGAGCCCCGGCGTGTGCCAGACCACTCCGCCAGCCGAAGGCACGCAGCCCGGCGCGGCGGGCCGAGGTCACCACCTCGGCGACCTCGCGGGCACTCGCGGGATAGGCGACGGCGGCCGGCCGCTGGTCGACAGCCGCGTTCCACGGCATGCGCGCGACGTCGTACGCCGGACCGCCGGCGACGTGCACGGCCCCTCCACACAGCCCGCGCAGCGACTCGGCCGGCCGGGTCGAGCCTGCGTACGGCGGAAGGGTGGGGTGGGTCGTCACAAAGTCCTCCAGCGGACGGTCGGCTCAGCGTGGCACGCGTTGCGGCTCGGCGGGGCTGCCCTGGGGGACAGGTAACAGCAGCCCCGCCGACTGGACCAGAGTGGCCGAGGCGTCTTTCCGGACGCTTGTGGCGCACTTTCATTGGGTCAGCGTCTTGGCGTACGCCTCGTGCAGCCCGTCCCAGCCGAAGTTGCGCGCCTCGGCGCCGCGGATCGGGCCGATCGGCGCGCCGTCGAGCAGGAGCTCGGCGACATCGAGGCAGACATGCCAGCCGGCGGCCGCCATGGCCGCCATGTCCGGGTCGGCAACCGTGTGCCGCAGTGTCAGCCGGGTGCCGTCACCGGTCGCGGTGAGCTCCCAGCGGAGAAGGTCGGTGCCCCAGCTGTACTCGAGCAGGGCCGGCGCCTCGGCGCGCAGCACCGATGCCGTCAGCTCGATTTCTGTGTCGCCGTCGATCATCGTCAGGAGGGCGTCGCCTACCGTGCCGAGGTCTCGGTGGGCCAGGAACGGCGCCCATTCGCCCAGCTGCTCCGGCTCGGTCAGCGCCGTCCACACCCTCTCGCGTGGGTGGTGCAGATCGCGGACGAACACGAGCGTCCACCGGTCGCCGTCTGCCGTGGCCGCGACATCGGCGAGCGGGCTTGGTTCGAAGTCATTCCTGTCCACTTGTGCTCCCATCTGTCGGGCTGGCGCTGCGGTCCAGGTGACGCTCGAGGGCGTCGAGATGGGTCGTCCACAGCACGCGGTAGGGCGCCAGCCACTCGTCGATGTCCACGAACGGGCCGGCCTCGAGGCGGTAGATGCGGTGCTGTGCGGCCGTCCGGCTGGAGACGAAGCCGGCGGCGCGCAGCACCTTGAGGTGCTTGGACATCGTCGGCTGGGTGACCGCGAGAGCGTCGACGAGCTCACCCACGGTGCGCGCGGAGGTGCGCAGTTCCTGCAGGATCCGCCGCCGGGTCGGTTCGGCCAGCACAGCGAACGTGTCCACCGTCATGGACGTAATATGCCGCTAGACGCATATGCTCGTCAAGGACTATTCGGCGCGGCCGCTTGCTGACGGCCCGGCGTGTCCAGGGTGCCTGACGCTGTGGGTTAGGGTGAATTGTCGAAAAACCCCGGCTAGGTAGATGGATGGAAATGGACGCCGATGCCCAGGTGCAACCGACTCAGGACGCACCGGAGCCTTCGGCCGACGTCCTCCCGGATCGTGCTTCGTTCACGTACTCGATCGTGGTGCCGGTCTTCAACAGCGTCGCGCTCGTCGGCGAGACGGTGGACCGCATCGACGAGACCTTCGAGGGGGCAGGTCTGAAGTACGAGCTGATCCTCGTCAACGACGGCAGCCGTGACGGCAGCTGGGAAGTGATCGCCGAAAGGGCGCGGCACAACTCGAACATCCTCGCCCTCGACCTGCTCAAGAACTATGGGCAGCACAACGCGAACCTTGCCGGTTTCCGCGAGTCCACCGGTGACTACGTCATCACCATGGACGACGACCTGCAGAACCCTCCCGACCAGGCACTGCTGCTCATCGACGAAGCAATGACGGGACGCGACGTCGTCTTCGGCAAGCTCGAGCGCAAGGAGGCGGCGGGTTACCGACGTCTGGGCAGCAAAGCGATCAGCATGATCAACCATCGGGTCTTCCACCAGCCCACCGACCTTTCGGTCTCGAACTTCCGCATCCTGCGGCGCGACGTGGTGAACCGGATCAGCGCATCGCGCACATCCGAGCCCTACATCACGGGTCAGGCCCTGATGTACTCCAGCAACCGGTCGAACGTCACCGTCAGGCACGAGCCGCGCGTAGTCGGAGGCAGCTCCAACAACGTGGTGCGGATCGCGCGCCTGGTGCTGACGATCCTGTTCAGCTATTCGATCTACCCGCTGCGGCTGGCGGCCGTGGGTGGCTTCTTGATGGCGGCCATCAGTTTCGTGCTCGGTGCCGGCTACGTCGTCCAGGCAATGTTCGGGGACAGCCAGGTGCAGGGCTGGACGACGATCGTCGTCCTGCTGGCCGTGTTCAACGGCTTTACCATCGCGCTGCTGTCGATGCTCGGGGAGTATGTCGTTCGCACCCTGAACGCGGTGAACATGCAGGAGACCTACCACATCGTCCAGAGGGTCTCTGGGTGACGCAGCACTTCCTTGTCATTGGTGCCCAACGGTCCGGTACCACATACCTGCGAACGCTGCTCGAGGCGCATCCCTACGTTGCGATGAACAACCCGAGCTCCCGGAACCAAAGGTGTTCCTGTCCGCCGAGCTGACCGAACGAGGACTCCGCTGGTACCGCTCGACGTACTTCGCTCACGTGACAACCGAGACCGTCCTCGGTGAGAAGAGCACGAGCTACATCGAATGCCCCGAGGCTGCCGACCGGGCCGCCGAGATGTTGGGGGAAGCCACTGCGGTGATCGTGCTCCTCCCGGACCCCGTCGAGCGCGCGGTGTCCAACTGGCGGTTCAGCTCCGACAACGGCTACGAGCAGCGGCCGCTCGAGCAGGCCTGCGCGAGAACCTGCGGGCAAGCCGTCCGTGGATCCCAGGTGTCACGTCCGTGTCGCCGTACCTCTATTTGGAACGCGGACGCTATGCCACCTACTTGCCGCCGTGGACAATGGTGTTCCCGCACGGCGTGCACGTGTTGTTCCTGCAGGACCCTGCTTACCGAGCAGCAGACGCTCGCCGACGTGTACATGCACCTCGGCGTCGATGCCGGGTTCGTCCTGAGTTGCTGGGGCACTCCCATAACCGGAGCTCGGAACGTGCGCCGGAGCTGGACCCGCAACTCGTCGACGAGCTTCGCGTCTACTTTCGGGACAGCGATGAGCAACTGGCGAAGCTGGTCGGGGCGCCAGTGCCGTGGCCGAGCCACAGTTGACACTCGATAACCTTGTCCCTATGCCGGTATCCCCTTCAACCGCCCCGCTTCAGAGGGCAACGAGCTGGCCTACGTCAAAACCGCCATAGAGAGTGGGCACACCTCCGCGTCGGGGGAGTTCTCGGTAAAAGTCGCCGCCGCGCTGCGGGCGGAGATACGCGCCGAGGAGGTGCTGCTGACGACCTCCTGCACGTCCGCGCTGGAGCTGTCGGCGCTCTTGCTCGATCTCCAACCGGGCGACACGGTGATCGTCCCGTCGTTTACGTTCACCACCACGGCCCTGGCGTACGCCCGCTCAGGAGCCCGGCTGCTGTTCTGCGACATCGAGCCGCGCACGTTGGGGATGGGCCCCGCACATCTCGAGACCTTGCTCGACGACT
This sequence comes from Actinomycetes bacterium, assembly GCA_050743225.1. GTDB lineage: Bacteria > Actinomycetota > Actinomycetes > JACCUZ01 > JACCUZ01 > JBOGDX01. Next base: position 5,759 of record JBOGDX010000195.1, read on the forward strand.
CGGTGCGCGCCGTGGTGCTGGTTCACTGTGCAGGCGTCGCCTGCGATGTCGACGGCATCCGCAAGGTGCTGAAGGACCGGCCGGATGTGGCGGTCATCGAAGACAACGCTCATGGACAGTTGCATAAGCAGTTCCTCGCACGTTCTTGGACGCCCGCGGATTGTTTCTCCGACGGGCGCTTTTCATTCGGAGGGCCCCGAGCAACGGTGTCCGGATGTGGGACGACGATCAGCGCGGCAGTGAAG
>JBOGDX010000196.1:0-5953 GCA_050743225.1 Actinomycetes bacterium
GCGGCGGCCTCCTCGGCGCTCGGCTCGTGGACGATGCCCACCTCGGCCTCCGCCTCGGCCAGCTCGGCCTCGAGCTGCTCGGCGGTCGGGGCCGCGGTGATGGCGAGGACGAGAGCCTCGGCATCGGTCACCAGCGTGGCGCCGGACGGCAACGAGATGTCCTTGGCGTGGATCTGCGCGCCGACACCCAGCCCGTCGATCGTCACGTCGACACCGGTGGGGATGTGGGTGGCCTCGGCCTCGACCGAGAGCGCCGTCAGGCCGACGTTGACCAGGGTCTCGGGTGCGGCGTCGCCGACGACGTGGACCGGGATCTCGACGGTGACCTTCTCGCCACGCCTGACCACGACCAGGTCGACGTGCTCGAGGAAGCCCTTGATCGGGTCACGCTGCACGTCCCGCGGCAGGGCGAGCTCGTCGCCGCCGTCGAGGTCGAGGGTCAGCAGGACGTTCGGCGTCTTCAGCGCGAGCATGAGCTCGTGACCGGGAAGCGAGATGTGCCGGGGGTCGGTGCCGTGGCCGTAGAGCACGGCCGGCACCTTGTTCGCGCGGCGGATGCGACGGGCGGCGCCCTTGCCGAACTCGGTGCGCGACTCAGCTGCGATACGGACCTCGGACACGGCGGCGTGGCTCCTCTGGCTGACCTGGGTGACGTGCTTGCGGTGATGTCTGACGGGCGGTCGGCGCGCGCGACAGGGGCGACGGTCAACGACCACCGCGTCGATCACGGAGGCCGTACAGGCATCCCTCGCCGCGCAACCGTCGCAGTCTAGCCGCGGCCTCTGCCAGCCCCAAACCAGCGGTCAGCTGTGCCCGTCGAACAGGCTGGTGACCGAGCCGTCGTCGAAGACCTCGCGGATGCCGCGCGCGATGAGCGGCGCGATCGACAGGACCGTCAGCTTGTCGAAGCGCTGGTCCTCGGTGATGGGCAACGTGTCGGTGACGATGACCTCGCTGATGCGCGAGTTCTTCAGCCGGTCGACCGCCGGGCCTGACAGCACGGCGTGCGTGGCGACCGCGATCACGTCGGCGGCGCCGGCGTCGAACAGCGCCTCGGAGGCCTTGATGATCGTCCCACCGGTGTCGATCATGTCGTCCTGCAGGATGCAGGTGCGGCCCGCAACGTCACCCACGACCCGGTTTGCCTTCGCCTCGTTCGGCACCAGCGGGTCGCGGGTCTTGTGGATGAACGCGATGGGTGCGCCGCCGAGGGTCTCCGACCAGCGCTCGGCGAGGCGCAGCCGTCCGGCGTCCGGCGACACGACGGCCACTCTGGACCGGTCGACCCGGCGGTTGACGTGGGCCGCGAGCAACGGGAGCGCGAACAGGTGGTCCACGGGGCCATCGAAGAATCCCTGGATCTGCGCGGTGTGCAGGTCGACGGCCATCAGCCGGTCGGCGCCCGCCGCCTTGAAGAAGTCGGCCATCAGCCGCGCGGAGATGGGCTCGCGGCCGCGGTGCTTCTTGTCCTGCCGTGCGTAGGCGTAGAACGGCGTGACGACGGTGATGCGCTTGGCGGACGCCCGCTTGAGGGCGTCCACCATGATGAACTGCTCCATGAGCCACTTGTTCAGCGGAGCCGGGTGGCTCTGCAGCACGAACGCGTCGCAGCCGCGGACGGACTCCTTGTACCGGACGAAGATCTCGCCGTTGGCGAAGTCGTAGGCCGTGGTGGGGGTGAGGCCGATGCCGAGCTCGTTCGCCACCGCATCGGCGAGCTCGGGGTGCGCCCGACCGGAGAAGAGCATGAGCTTCTTCTCACCGGTGGTCTTGATGAAACTCATCCGTCCGACCTCTCTTCGTCACCCCGGTCCGCAGCGGTCGCGGACTGCTGCGCTGCTGCCGCCGTACGTGTTCCCGCCCTGCGCCTGGCCACCCACCCGGGGATGTTGCGCTGCTTGCCCCGCGCGACGGCCAGCTCGCCGGGGCCGACGGCACCGGTGACCGTGGACCCTGCGGCGACGTAGGCCCCGTCGGCGATCTCGACCGGCGCGACGAGCACGGAGTCGCTGCCGACGAAGGAGTGGGCACCCACCCGGGTCCGGTACTTGGCGACGCCGTCGTAGTTCGCGAAGATCGTGCCGGCCCCGATGTTGGCGCCCTCGCCGATCGTCGCGTCACCGACGTAGGACAGGTGCGGGACCTTCGCGCCGTCGCCGAGGTCGGCCTGCTTCATCTCGACGAAGCCGCCGGCTTTCGCGCCGCGCCCGAGGCGGGTGCCGGGACGGAGGTAGCTGTAGGGGCCGACGGTCGCCTCTGGACCGATGACGGCGCCGTACGACGTGGAGTTGACGACCTCGGCTCGCTCGCCGACCTCCGTGTCGACGAGCAGGCAGTTCGGGCCGACCGTCGCGCCGGTGGCGACGCGGGTCGCGCCACGGAGCAGCGTGTTCGGCTCGAGCAGCACGTCGGGCTCGAGCAGGACGTCGGCGTCGACCCACGTGGTCGCCGGGTCGACGACCGCGACACCGGCCAGCATCCAACGCTCGACGGTTCGGCGGTTGAGCTCCCGGTGCAGCGCCGCGAGCTGGGCCCGGTCATTGGCGCCCTCGACCGCCCAGGTGTCGTGGACCGCGAGAGCGCCGACTCGCTGCCCGGCGGCCACGGCGTGCCCGACGACGTCGGTGAGGTACAGCTCACCCTGCGCGTTGTCCGTGTCGAGGCGGCCGAGCCCCTCCCGCAGCGTCGCGGCGTCGAAGGCGTAGACGCCGGAGTTGATCTCCTTTACCTCGCGCTGCTCGTCGGTGGCGTCCTTCTGCTCAACGATCCCGGTGACCTCGCCACGGTCCCCGCGCAGGACCCGGCCGTAACCATCCGGGGCGGCGAGGTGGGCGGTCAGCATGGTCACCGCGTTGCCCTGCTCGGCGTGCGCGTCGAGCAGCGCCTGCAGGACATCGGCGGTGAGCAGCGGGACGTCGCCGTAGGTGACGACGACGGTCCCGTCCAGCTTCGGCAGCTCGGCCAGGGCGCACTGCATCGCGTGACCCGTGCCGAGCTGTTCCTCCTGCACGACGGTCGCGGCCTTCGGGGCGACCTCGGCGAGGTGGGCGACGACCTGGTCGCGACCATGCCCTACGACGACGACCAGGTGCGTGGGATCGAGCTCGGCGGCGGCCGCGACGGCGTGGTGGACCAGTGTCCGCCCGCCGACCGGGTGGAGCACCTTCGGGATCGACGACTTCATCCGGGTGCCCTCGCCGGCGGCGAGGACGACCACGGCGGCCGGTCGGTCGGGGCTCACGCGCGGAGCGCTCCTCGGCTGGCTGCGGACTGGACGTCGACTCCAAGATACCCGGCGTTAACCGTGACCTCTGCCAGGCCGAGCAGCGGGAGACGTTGGGACCGCAACGGCTCCCGGGCGAGGATTCGAACCTCGATTACCAACACCAAAGGATGGGGTCCTGCCCTTAGACGACCCGGGATCGCGGAACCAGGCTAGAGGCTCCCGCCGCTCGCACAGCCCACCAGACGCCTTCTATGCGACGGTACAGGGCGGCGCTCTGGAGCACGCGCACACTCAGACAGCCGTTGTAGCCCTCACCGGTGTTCTTCCGGTTGGTCAGCACGGAATGCCGCTTCAACACAGTCTTCAGGAACGACTCCGGAGGCGCGTCCACGATCTTCGACCAGAAGGCCACAGCCCTCGCCGCATCGGCGGACTCGTGGATCTGCACCTGGAAACGCAGGCGGCCGGGTCCAACGTCCAACATGCTGAGGAAGGTAAGGAACAAGGTGATCATCGCTGGATCGCCGTTGACGAAGACAACTCTTTCGGACGGGCGCCATGGTTTCGCCTTGGAGCCTTCCGCCCAGTAGGCGACAGCGCCGGCGATCAAATGCTCCCGATCGGAGAGCGGGCCGACCTCGTCGGCCCAGGCGAGCTTCTCGTTCTGCCGCTCGAGGGACACCCGGCGACGCCGTGCCTCGTAGTAGCGCCGGTGTCCTTCCTGGCGCGCCGTCCAGTCCCGCGCGGATCGTCTCGGCCGCGCAAGGTCACGCACCCACAACGACACGGAGCTCTTGGAGACACCAAGCCCTGCGGCAATCTCGTCATACGTCGAACCTTCCAGGCGCATGGCGCGCGCCTTCTCGCGCTCGGCGTCCTTGGCGCGAGGGCGTCGAGTCCACTCGGGGACAGCAATGTCATTGACCCACCGCTGGATCATGCTGTGGCTGCGCAGCCCGAGCTCGCGGGCGATCTGGCTGACGCTCAGGCCGGCGCGGCGCAGCTCGCGTGCCCGGTCCTTGGTCGCCTGGTCGTGGGCCATGAGACATCCGACCAGGAGGGTTGGACACAACCCGACCGGGCAGAACGTCGGTTAGGTACCTACGGCACCGTAGGTTACCGTCCCGTAGGAACTCGACTCCCGACGCCCAGAGGCAGCGCGCATGACAGCTCCGACGACCACCGTGCCCGAGACCGACGTGCCCGAGACCGACCTGCCCGCCGGCACGCTTGGCGGCGAGCGCAAGCGGCCGCTCGAACAGGTCACCTTGGTCGCCGCCATCGCCGTGCCGTTCGTCGCGATCCTGCTCGCGATCCCCGTCGCCTGGGGCGGCTGGCTCGGCTGGTCCGACGTGGTCCTGACCTTCGTGATGTACGCCGTCTCCGGCCACGGCATCACGGTCGGCTTCCACCGCTACCTGACCCACGGCTCGTTCAAGGCCAAGCGCCCGCTGCGGGTGGGCCTGGCCATCGCCGGCAGCCTGGCCATCGAGGGCCCGGCGATCCGCTGGGTCGCCGACCACCGCAAGCACCACAAGTTCTCCGACAAGGAGGGCGACCCGCACTCGCCGTGGCGCTACGGCGAGACGGTGCCGGCGCTGATGAAGGGCCTCTGGTACGCGCACATGGGCTGGCTCTTCGACGTCGAGCAGACGTCGCGGCAGCAGTACGCCCCCGACCTGCTCCGCGACCGCGACATCGTCCGGGTCAGCCGCGCCTTCCCCTACCTCGCGCTGGCCTCCCTTGCCGTGCCGCCGGTGCTGGGAGGCCTGATGACCTGGTCCTGGCACGGCGCGCTGACGGCCTTCTTCTGGGCCAGCCTCGTGCGGGTCGGCCTTCTCCACCACGTCACCTGGTCGATCAACTCCATCTGCCACGCCATGGGGGAACGGCCGTTCGACAGCCGCGACCGGTCGGGCAACGTCTGGTGGCTCGCGGTCCTCTCGATGGGCGAGTCCTGGCACAACCTGCACCACGCCGACCCGACGTGCGCCCGCACCGGCGTCCTGAAGGGCCAGGTCGACTCGGGCGCCAGGGTCATCCAGCTCTTCGAGACGTGCGGATGGGCGTACGACGTCCGGTGGCCCAAGCCGGAGCGCCTCGACGCGCGCCGGGCTGCCTGATGCCGGACGACCCGAGGACCCTCTCTCCGCAAGCCAAGGCCAAGCGCGACGGCCGCGCCCGCATGACGGGCAAGGAGCGCCGCGAGCAGCTGCTCGACATCGGCCGGTCGCTGTTCGCTGCGAAAGGTTTCGACGCGACCTCCGTCGAGGAGATCGCCCAACGGGCCGGCGTCTCCAAGCCCGTCGTCTACGAGCACTTCGGCGGCAAGGAGGGGCTCTACGCGGTCGTCGTCGACCGCGAGATGGAGCAACTACTCGACCGCATCACCAGCGCACTGCAGTCACCGGACCACCCGCGGACGGTGCTCGAACACGCCGCCCTCTCTCTGCTCGACTACATCGAGACCTCCACCGACGGCTTTCGCATCCTGGTCCGCGACTCCCCGGTCACCCAGTCGACCGGCGGGTTCGCCAGCCTCATCTCCGACGCCGCAAGCCAGGTCGAGCACCTGCTGGCAGCGCAGTTCAAGGAGCGGGGGTTCGACCCGAAGCTCGCTCCGATGTACGCACAAATGCTGGTGGGAATGGTGGCGCTGACCGGTCAGTGGTGGCTCGAGGTCCGCAAGCCCAAGAAGGCCGACGTCGCGGCCCACCTGGTGAACCT
>JBOGDX010000197.1:0-5944 GCA_050743225.1 Actinomycetes bacterium
GTGCGTGGGTCCGCTACGGCGGGCCGGACGCCGCGCCGGTCGCGCTCGACGGTCCGTTCCCGGAAACGAAAGAGCTCGTCGCCGGGTGGTTTCTCATCGACGTGGAGTCGGAACAGCGGGCGCACGAGGTCGCGGCGTACGTGTCGTCGGCGCCCGGCCCGGGTGGCCGGCCGATCCACGAGTGGATCGAGGTCCGCCCGGTGATGACCGCCCCGGCGACGATCGAGTGACCGAGGTCCCCGACGACCTGCTGCGCGACCTGGCGCGGCAGGTCCTCGGCGCCTTGGTCCGCCGCGGCGCCGAGTTCGGGTCGGCGGAGGACGCCGTACAGGAGGCGCTGCTCGAGGCGACCGTGCGGTGGCCGCAGGCCGGGACTCCGGACGAGCCAGCCGCGTGGCTCACCACCGTGGCCAGGCGCAAGCTCGTGGACGCGCAGCGCACCGACGCGGCGCGGCGGCAACGCGAGCAGGTGGTCGCAGCCCAACCGCCACCGGGTCCAACGGAGCAGGACGACGACACGTTGCTGCTGCTTTTCCTGTGCTGCCATCCGGCGCTCGCGCCCACCGTCGCCGTGCCGCTCACGTTGCGCGCCGTCGGCGGGTTGACGACCCGCGAGATCGCGGCCGCATACCTGCTGCCGGAGGCGACGATCGCGCAGCGCATCAGCCGCGCCAAGCGGATCGTCGCTGAGCAGGAGCTCAACCGGCCTGGGGACGTCACGGTCGTGCTGCGGGTCCTCTACCTGATCTTCAACGAGGGATACACCGCCGGCGCGGTGCGAGTGGACCTCGCCGCGGAAGCGATCCGGCTGACCCGGCTGCTGTACGACGCGTGCCCGCAGCCAGAAGTTGGTGGGCTGCTCGCACTGATGCTGCTGCATCACGGGCGTCGGAGCGCCCGCTTCGACGACAACGGGATGCTCGTGCCCCTCGACGAGCAGGACCGGCTGAAGTGGGACCGAGCGGTGATCGCCGAAGGCGTGCAGGTTCTCACCGCAGCCCTCGTCCGCGAGCAGCACGGCGAGTACCAAGTGCAGGCCGCCATCGCCGCGTTGCACGACGACGCAGCGAGCGCGGACGAGACCGACTGGTCGCAGATCCTCGCGTGGTACGACGAACTTGTCGAGCTCGTCGGCAATCCGCTCGCCGAACTGAGCCGCGCGGTCGCGGTCGGTGAAGTGCACGGCCCGCTCGCAGGCCTGCGCGCAGTCGACGAGCTCGAGCAGCGGCTGAACGACTACCACCGCTTGCACGCCGTACGCGCACACTTGCACGAGCGCGCCGGCAACACGGCGCGGGCAGCCGAGCTGTTCACGTTGGCGGCTCGCAGCGCCCCAAGCACCGCCGAACGGGATCACCTGCTCAAACGCGCCGCACAAGCACGACTCGACGTCTCGGGCGGCAAGTAACTACCAGATCCTGCGCCGTCGCTCGCGAAGGGGGCGCAGCCACGGTGTGGTCGCGGTCTACCTCGAGAGGCTGGCTTGTCTCCTCATACCGATCGGAAGGAGGTCGTCCGGCCTAGCGAGCATTCCAGGCCGTACCGTCATGGTCGTGGAGACCAGGACGACCACCGTCTCGGCGGCTGACGGCCGTGTGTTGTGTGTCGAGTCGGCCGGGAACCCCGCCGGACGACCGGTGCTGGTTCACGGTGGAACCCCGAACTCTCGACACCTGGCGAACCCATGGCTGGAAGACGCCGCCAAGTGCGGCATACATCTCGTCAGTTACGACCGGCCCGGCTACGGCGGTTCTACGCCTCAACCCGGGCGAAGCGTTGCAGACTGCGCGAACGACGTACGAACCATCGCGGACGCGTTTGGCATCGACAGGCTTGCGGTCTGGGGCTTCTCGGGTGGCGGCCCCCACGCATTGGCCTGCGCCGCGCTCTTACCCGACCTCGTGTCTGCCGTCGCTTCTCTGGCGTCGCTGGCGCCCTACGGCGCACCCGGCCTCGACTACTTCACCGGCATGGGGCAGGACAACGTGGACGACATCCAGCTGCTGCTCAACGACCCAGCTGCCGCAAGAGAGAAGTCCCTGCAGGATCGTGACGAAGTCCTGGCAAGAGAGCCAGAGACACTCTTCGGGACCTGGGCCTCGCTGCTGTCCCCCGAAGACGCCGCCGCTCTCACGTACGACTTCGCCTCGTACCTTGTCTCCTGCGCCAAGGACGGCCTAGCCGCAGGAGACCAAGGCTGGTGGGACGACGGATGCGCCCACCTGGCGCCCTGGGGCTTCAGCCTCGACGCCATCCGGATACCGGTGCAGCTGTGGCACGGCGCGAAGGACCAGTTCGTCCCCTACCAGCACGGTCAGTGGCTCGCCCAACACATCCCGGGGGTCGACGCGCACCTCACCGAGTCCGATGGCCACCTCACACTGGCGATCAACCGCGTACCCGAGCTCCACGAGTGGCTACTTCGGCACCCTTAGGCTCAGCGGGCCGCCGGCGGGCTCATTCCGGTGCGGGCGACCACCGAGGTCGTGCTACCAGACGTCGCCGTCGCGCCAGTCGCACGTGAGCTCGCCCGACAGGTCCAACGGAACGCTGAGCGGAAGGACGTAGATGGCGCCCTCCTCCTCCTCGGTGCGCTGGACGCCGTTCGGCGTCAGGGCCGAACAGGGCCCCCGCCAGACCTGCCACCCCCGCGCCGCGTAGAACACCGCCGCATCGTCAGCCGCGCCGAGCGCGGCCAGGTCATAGGCGCTGCGGGCCACCCGCTCCAAGGCCTCCATCATGGCCGCGCCGTGCCCGCGTCGGCGTCGGTCCGCGCGCACCGCAACACCCTCCACGTAGCCCGTTCGCAGCGCCCGGCCGCCGTGCAGCAACCGCCGTTGGATCAGCGATGCGTGGCCGATCAGCTCAGCGTCCTCCCAGACGAGGGCATGCAGCCCACCCAGCGCGTGCTCCCAGTCGTGGTCGGTCATGTCGTCGAAGGAGTCGTCCAGAAGGGCTCGGGCCGCGCGGCGTGCCGCGGCCTCCAAGTCGGCGGTGTGGACGATGCGGACCTGCGCCATGCCGGCCATTCCATCGCACCCGCGGCGAGGTGGAGCCGAAGCCCAGGCCGCCGTGGTCAGGTGCCGGCCTCCACTGACGACAGGTCATCCGCGGACCCAGTTGACCGCGAGGCCTGCCTCCTGCCCGAACCTTTCGAGGTGGCGGGCCAAAACGCCCTCGACGCGGGACAACGCATCAGGGTCGGCCGCCTCCGCGCGCAGCAGGAGCCTGTCCGTCCCCGATGTGATAATGCCCACGCCGTAGTCGAACGCCAGTCGATGTCCGTTCGCGCCTGGCTCCTCCTCCACCGGGACCTTGCGCCCGAGGTGGGAAACGAGCTGCTTGGCGTACCTTGCGGGACTATCGGTGACGACCACCGCGGTCGACGAGGGCATGGGGAGGTCCTTGCTTTCGAGGAGGGCGGGGTTCGTCAGGATGGCGATGGTTCTGTCGGATGATCGTCACATCACACTGCCCCAGCCTCCGTCCGCGGACGCGCGGCCCCGCGCCACGTCCTGCTCGCCAACCTGCGCGAAGAGGTCGGACGGGCTGGACGACCAGAGGCGTCGCCGAAACCTCACGACAACGTTCTGATCCATGAGCTCCGGGGCGCCGTCAATGACATGTAGGTCGAGCAGCGCTTCCTGACCAGCCGTGATCCCAGGCCGCACCGAGATGCCTGCCGCCCGCTCCCGGCCATCAATGGCACTGATCGCCCCGGCGTAGCTGCCCTCGGCTGGCAGCGCACGGTCGCGCGGGACCCGCACGACCACTATCGGGGTACCCCGGCCGTTCGCTGGTCGCGACGTGGCGACCACCCGACCCTTGGCCTCGTGCAATCGATCGAGCAGAAGGCCGGCTCGCTCGACCTGTCCCTCGACGACCAGACGTCGGATGTAGGTGGAGCAACAGGTTTGCCGATCGCGGGAGAGTCCGGCCGTCAGCAGGGGCGTCTCGACGACGGTGTATTCGTGCTTCTCGCCCAGCTGCCGCAGTGTCCCGACGCCGCCGCTGCGGGCATTGCCGAAGCGGAAGTCCGACCCGACCATGACCCTTCGGGCGTGGAGCCGGTCGACCAGGACCTCGCGGACGAAGTCCTCCGGGGACTGGCGCCTCCGCGACTCATCGAAGGGCAGCACCTGACACACGTCCACCAGCCCGCTGGCTTGGAGGCGCTGCAGGCGCTGTGCCGTGTCGGTGAGGAGCTTCGGGGCCGACACCGGCCGGAGCACGTGCAGCGGGTGCACGTCGAACGTCACGACAGCAGTGACCAGACCCTCGGCGCCCTGGCGCAGCTTGCGCAGCAGCCACAGGTGCCCGCGGTGGAGGCCGTCGAAGTTGCCGACGGTGACCGCACTCCCGACGCCCTGCGGCAACCGGTCGTCAGGTCCCAGCACTCTCATCCGGCAAGCCCCGTCACGCCTGCTCTGCGGCCAAGTGCCGGTACTTTCGGTCGACGTAGAGCAGGGGGTCCTTGGTGCTGTCGGCACCGGCGACGACGACGTCGCCCATGAAGACCGAGTGGTCGCCGCTTTCGCAGGCCATGACGACGGTGCAGTCGAAATAGGCAGCAACACCGTCGAGGACGGGACTCCTGGTCTCGTAGACAGTGGACTGGATCCCCATCTCGTCGAAGGTGGGCATCGGATGGCGCCCGGGCTTGGCGAACTCGGCCGAAATGTGTGCCTGGTCGTTGGCGAGGATGTTGACCGCGAACGCGTTCGACCTCAGCACGAGCTCGTTCAGCTTGCTCCACCGTGCGACACAGACGAGCACCTGGGGTGGCTCGAGCGACAGGCTGGAGAACGCGCTCACGGTGATCCCGTGCACGAGGCCTTCGCAGGCTGACGTGACCACCGCGACTCCGGAGGGGAACTTCGAAGCCGCACGTTTGAACGAATCGGGCGCCACACCCGTGGTCCGCATGGTCTCTCAGCCCTCCGGACCGAGCATGGGCGGTGTCACAGACGTCATGACACGTAACGCTCCGCCTCTGTGCCGCCATCGAGGACTCGCTTGTCCCAGTCGCGGGCCCGGTCGATGAACGCCCAGACCCTGTCCTTGAGGTCGTCCTTGGCGGCGTACGTCTGGTAGCGGGTCATCATCAGGCGCCACGGGTCGCCACTGAAGTAGCGCTCATAGAGCTGCTGCCGACCGGCGAAGCTGGAACAGGCCAGGTCCCATGCCAGGCGGAACAGCTCGATTCGCCGATCCCCTGGAAGGGACGCAGCCTGGTAGTACTGCATGATGTCCGGGCGGCGATCGCCCTCGAGCTCGGCCACGCTCGGGGTGGCGACGAGGCCGCTCGCCCCCAGCGTCTGGAGGATCTGGATCAGTCGCTGATACATGTCGGGGAACATCGTCCGCACCGTCCACAGCGGCTGCGGGTTGGGCAGGACGGTACCGTTCGGACCCGGGAGGCAGTCTGCCTCGGATGCCCGAAGCGCGCTGCGCACGAACTCCACCGTGTTGATCATTTCGGCCAGCTGGTTCTGCACCTGCTGGAAGCCGTTCGTCCCGACCGACTCGGTGACGTTGAGGGCGACCCCGAGGACGAACTCCGCCTTGGCGAGGTTCTTGACCGCGAACTGGTGCATGATCTGGTTCATGGTTCCCGTGCCCGGGAACAGGGTGTTGCACAGGTAGGGATCGTCCTTGACGAACACCCTGTCCCACGGCACCAGGACGTCATCGAAGACTACGACCGCGTCCATCTCGTCCAGCCGTGACGAGAAGGGATAGTCGAGGACCCGCCCGTCGGCGGGCCCTACCGTCGGCCTGCAGATGAACTTCAGCCCTGGGGTGGCAACCGGGATGCAGAAGGCGAAGGCGTACGGCCGCGACTCCTCGCTGGCCTGTAGGTAGGTCGAGGGGAAGGTCGCGATCTCGTCCGCAAACGGGGCGAACGTACTCACCATGCGAGCACCCCGGAGAACGATGCCGG
>JBOGDX010000198.1:0-5938 GCA_050743225.1 Actinomycetes bacterium
CCCGGAACGAGCACGCGTAGGCGAAACCGCCGGGTGCCTTGTTGGTATAGACGCCGGTGACCTTGCAGTGCGCGGCCTCGAGGTCGTAGCTGCCGGTGAAGATGTGGAAGAACCCGGCCGGGAACTTCGTCGGCTGCGCGGTCCCGTTGAACGCGCCGTGGTCGGCGATGACGTCGACCCGGACGCCGAGGATCTTCCCGTCACGGGTCGCCGCCACGGACCCGGTCATGTGGTAGTCGCGGGCGAACGCGGTGGACATCAGGTGCTCGCTGCGGTCCTCGACCCACTTGACCGGCTTGCCGGTGACGATTGAGCCGACCACGGCGCAGACGTAGCCCGGGTAGATGCCGACCTTGTTGCCGAAGCCGCCTCCGATGTCCGGGGAGATGATCTGGATCTTGTGCTCGGGGATGCCGGCCACCAGCGCGTAGACGGTCCGGTGGGCGTGCGGCGCCTGGTTGGTGGACCAGACCGTCAGCTTCCCGGTCACCGGGTCCATGTGCGCCACCGTGCCGCAGGTCTCCATCGGGGCCGGGTGCACCCGCGGGTAGAGCATCTCCTGCGTGACGACGACCTCGGCCTTGGCGAAGACCTGGTCGGTCAGGTCCTTGTCGCCGGCCTCCCAGTCGAAGATGTGGTTGTCCGTCTTCCCCTCGATGTCGTCGCGGATGACCGGGGCGCCCGGGTCCAGCGCCTTCCGCGCGTCCATCACCGGTGGCAGCGGCTCGTAGTCGACGTCGATCAGGTCGAGCGCGTCGCGCGCCGCGTACTTGTCCTCGGCGACGACGAACGCCACCTCCTGGCCCTGGAAGCGCACCTTGTCGGTCGCGAGCACTGCCTGGACGTCCATGGACAGCGTCGGCATCCAGGCCAGGTTCAACGTCTCCAGGACGGCGCCGGTGATGACCGCCTTCACCTTCGGGTGTGCCTCGGCCGCGGAGGTGTCGATCGAGCGGATCCGGGCGTGGGCGTACGTGCTGCGCAGGATCGCGCCGTGCAGCATGCCGGGGAGCGTGACGTCGTCGAGGTAGCGGCCCCTCCCTCGCACGAAGCGGACGTCCTCCTTCCGCAGCATCCGGCCGAAGCCGATGGGGTTGCCGGCGTCGCTGGTGGGCACCGCGTCGGGTGCGACGGTGGTGGTCATGCCTGCACTCCCTGGGACTCGTCACTGCTCACCCGTTGGGCTGGGGGCTCGGCGACGGCGGCCTGTGTGCCGTGAGTGGCCGCCCAGCGGACGGCGCGGACGATGTTCTCGTAGCCGGTGCACCGGCAGAGCTGGCCCGAGATCGCCTCACGGATCGTCGCCTCGGACGGGTCCGGGTCGTGGTCGAGCAGCCACCGCGCGGTCATCATCATCCCGGGGGTGCAGAAGCCGCACTGGAGGCCGTGCTCCTGCATGAACCCCTGCTGCACGGGGTCGAGCTCGCCGTCGACGGCGAGGCCCTCGACGGTGCGCACGGTGTGCCCGTCCGCCATGGCCGCGAGCATCGTGCAGCTCTTCACCGGCTGGTCGTCCACCCACAGCACGCACGTGCCGCACTGGGACGTGTCGCACCCCCAGTGGGTGCCGGTCAGGCCGAGGTGGTCGCGCACGAAGTGCACCAGCAGCAGCCGGGGCTCGATCTCGGCGCTCACCTGCGCGCCGTTGACCGTCATGGTCACCTGCATGTCAGCCCCTCCCCACGGCCCGCTCGGCGGAGCGGCGCAGTGCGCGGATCGTCAGCTCGGCGGCCAGGTGCCGCTTGTAGTCGACCGGTCCCCGCTGGTCCGGCTGCGGGTTGGTCGCGGCCGCGGCCAGCCGGCCGGCCTCGGTGAGGGCCTGCTCGGTGGGCTCCTTGCCGGCCAGGTAGCCCTCGGCCTCGGGCGCGCAGAAGTGCTCGGCCCCGAGCGCCGTCAGGCCGATCCCCGCGTCGGCTACCGTGCCGTCGCGCAGGAGGACGTACGTCCCGGCGGCGGCGACCGCCCAGTCCCCGGCCCGGCGCTCGACCTTCTCGTACGCGCTGCCGGCACCGGGTCTGATCGGCACCCGGATCTCGGTGAGGATCTCGGCCGGGCCGACAGCCGTCTCGTAGGGACCCTGGTGGAACTCCCGGGCGGGGACGGTCCGCGAGCCGTCCGCGGAGCGGATGACCATCGTCGCGCGCAGCGCCGAGCCGACCGCCGACAGGTCCTCCGCCGGATCGGCCTGGCAGAACGAGCCACCGACGGTGCCGTGCAGGCGTACGACGGGATCGGCGATGACCCGCTCCGCGTCGTGGAAGATCGGGTAGTGCTCGCCGACGACGGACGACGCCAGCAGGGCGGCGTGCCGGGTGAGGGCGCCAATCACCAGCTGGTCGCCCTCGACCCGGATGTAGTCCAGGTCGCGCAGCTCGTTGATGTCGATCACCCACTCCGGCTGGGCCAGCCGCAGCCGCATCATCGGCAGCAGGCTGTGCCCGCCGGCGATCAGCCGGGCGTCCTCCCCCTTTTCCGCAAGTAGTCGGAGCGCGTCCTCGACGCTGCTCGCCCGGGCGTAGTCGACAGGTGCGGGTGTCTGCATCCCGGGCCCCCAGAGCCTCGGACCGATGACCGCGTCGAGCCGGCGCGGCTCTGCTGACACTGTTGCGCGCGCACCTGTCCGAGGCAATGGGCCGAGACCGGACGAACCGTCGCGAAGCCGCCCGCTGGATCAGCCGAAGGGCTGACGCCATTTTGCTGAATCTTTGCCTCTTTGGGATCAAGTCACTACAGATCCTCGGGCTCAGACCGACCTACCGCTCGTGGCTCCCTCCGCCACGTGCAGCGTGGCACCCCCGCGCCCTGGTCATCTCGAGGGGAACGTCAGATGCAACTCATCCGATCACTGCGGCTCACGGCCGCGGTCGCGGCAGCCGCCGTGTCCATCACCGTCCTGGGAGCGGCGCCCGCGTTGGCCGCACCGAAGCCGAGGGCGACCGTCG
This sequence comes from Actinomycetes bacterium, assembly GCA_050743225.1. GTDB lineage: Bacteria > Actinomycetota > Actinomycetes > JACCUZ01 > JACCUZ01 > JBOGDX01. The sequence goes on from JBOGDX010000198.1 coordinate 2,943, forward strand.
CTCTGACGTCGTCGCCCGCCAGCCCGAGCCAGGTACGAACCGCGACGTTCACCTGGACCGGAGTCGCCGGTGCGACCTTCACCTGCTCGCTCGACGGGGCAACGGCAGCCAGCTGCGCCAGCCCCATGAGCTACTCGGGCCTGGGCGACGGAACACACAGGTTCTCGGTGCGGTCGAAGGCCACGGGATACCGCCCCGGCGGCACGTCGTTCACCTGGCAGGTCGACGGCACCCCGCCCGCGGCGCCGACCATCGCGCCCGTGCCGTCACCGACGAGCTCCGACTCTGCGAGCATCTCCTTCTCCAACACCGACCCCAGCGCCGTCTCGCACACCTGCTCGGTCGACGGCGCCGCCGCCTCCGCGTGCATCAGCCCGCTGAGCGTGCCCGGTCCGCTGGCGGACGGGACGCACACCGTCATCGTCACCGCCCAGGACGTGTGGGGCTTCAGCGGCCCGTCCGCGCTCGTCTCCTGGGTCGTCGACCAGACGGCGCCGGGCAACGTCACCATCACGGCGCCTCCGTCGCCCACCAACCAGACATCGTTCAGCGTCCCCTTCTCGGAGCCCGACGCCGCCTCGTTCACCTGCTCGCTCGACAACGGCCCGGCGGCCGCGTGCGCCAGCCCGTACGTGATCGCCGGGCCCGTCGCCGAGGGGCCCCACTCCCTCACCGTCACCGCGACGGACGGGGCCGGAAACGTCGGCCAGCCGGCCACCGCCGTTTGGGTGGTCGACGTGACCGCCCCCGCCAGGCCGACCATCGTCACCGGTCCGGCCGCGCAGACCAACCAGACCACCGCCGACTTCCGGCTCGGCGACATCGACAGCTCGGGCAGCCTGCTGTGCAGCCTGGACGGCGCCTCGTGGGCGGCCTGTCCTCAGCCGCTCAGCTACTCCGCCCTCGCTGCCGTTGCCCACGACTTCCGGGTGCGGGTCGAGGATGCGGCCGGCAACACCAGCGCCGCCGCGAGCCACGCCTGGACCGTGGACACGCTGGCGCCGGCCCCGCCGGCCATCACCGACGGCCCGCTGAGCCCGAGCAACGACACCACGCCGTCCTTCGACTTCGTGGAGACCGACCCGTCGATGGCGGCCTTCCAGTGCGCCCTCGACGGCGCGGCGTACACCACCTGTGACGGTACAGAGGCACCGGTCGTGACCGGGGACGGCCTGCACGTCTACGCCGTCCGGGCCACCGACGGCGCGACGAACGTCAGCTCTCCGGTGATCTGGTCGTGGACGCTGGACACGACCGCTCCGGCGGCGCCGGTGTTCAGCAACAAGCCGGCCGCGAGCACCACTGAGACGACGGCGCTGTTCTCCTTCTCCTCGGAGGCCGGCGTGACATTCAGATGCTCGGTCGACGACGGCGCTCCGATCTCATGCGCCAGCCCGCTGACGCTCACCGGGCTGTCCCTGGGTGCGCACTCGCTGGTCGTCCTGGCGCAGGACGCGGCGCAGAACACCAGCCAAACTCGGCACGACTGGACGGTCGGCGCGACGACGCCGACCACTCCGCCGACACCTCCCGCACCGCCCGCACCGCCGGCACTGCCCACTCCGCCGGCACCGCCGGCCGGGGGTCCCGTGGCCACGACTGCAACGGTCACGGCGAGCAGCGCGCTGCGTGGGGTGAGCACAGTCGCCTTCTCGGACACGGTGCGCGGGGTCCCGGCGTCGGTCGTCCAGCTGCGGGCCACCGGCTCCACCGGCACCGTCGCGGTCGCGCTGTCCTGCGCGGACGCAGCCGGCACAACGGTCGACTGCGCAGGCAACGGCGTGCGGAAGGCCTACGTCAAGCCGCGGCTCGCTCTCGTCCCGGGCCAGCGCTACACGCTGTCGCTGACGGGTGGCGTTGTGGACGCCGCCGGCACGGCGGTGGCTCCCGCCTCGGCCGCCTTCCGGGCTTCGGTGCGCGAGCAGGAGTCGAGCCTGCGCGCCGGCTATCTCTGGCGTACGGCCAAGACGGCTTCGGCCTACGGCCGGTCCTACCTCGTCGAGCAGCGGGCCAAGGCGGCCGTGATCGTGCCGTTCACGGGCAAGCGGGTCACCTGGTACACGATGACCGGCCCATCGCAGGGCGTCGCGTTCGTCTACGTCGACGGCGTGCGAAAGGCCAAGGTCAACAACTACAGCCCGACGAACAAGTCGCGGGTGGCACGGACCCTGAAGGGGCTCGGCGCCGGGCGGCATGAGCTGCGCATCGTCGTCGCAGGCGTCAAGGGCTCGAGATCCGCGACCGGCACGTCCGTTGTCCTCGACGCCGTCCGGGTGGGCACCACCCTGCGCAAGTCACCGGTCGCGACGGCGTCCTGGCGGCAGGCTTCGGCGAAGGCGGCATCGGGCTCGCGCTACGCGATTGCGGACCTGACCGGCGCTTCGACCTCGTTCACCTTCCGTGGCACGGCGGTGAGCTGGTTCACCCAGACCTCGCCCGCGATGGGCAAGGCGAAGGTGTACGTGGACGGCGTGCTCAAGGGCACCGTGGACAACTACTCGAAGCGTGCCAAGTGGAACGTGCGCCGCGCCGTCACCGGCCTGTCCGACGCCACGCACACGGTGAAGGTCGTCGTCGCCGGCGCCAAGCGGCGCGCATCGAAGGGAACCAGCGTCGTGGTGGACCGCTGGTCGGTCTCCTGATCCTCGGGAGTCCCGCAAGACCGCGTCGGGCACCGGCCGCAACTAGGGCGGCGGCAGGTGCCCGACGCATGTGCGCGGGTGGCGGGCCCTCCCTAGTCGGTTACCGGACTTGGCTGGGCTCCCGGTGGTTGGGTTGACGCAACCGAGGCCGTCTCGCACGTCCTTGCTGTTGGGAACAGGGCATGTGCGACGGGGCGGTGGGCGGCTCAGCTTGACGAACGAATCGTTGGACAGCCGCCCTTCGCGAAAGTCGCGGGTGGCGGTGTCCAGGGGCCGGGTCGAACCGCCGACCTTCCAATTTTCAGTGGCGGTTTTGTGGTGGCCAGGGGCGGGGTCGAACCGCCGACCTTCCGA
>JBOGDX010000199.1:0-5912 GCA_050743225.1 Actinomycetes bacterium
GTGCCCGCCACGCCGCAGCATGCCCAGGCCCCCAAGCCGGCACCGGCCGGCGCCACGCCGCTCAAGGGGCCGGCGGCCCGGGTCGTCACGAACATGCAGGCCAGCCTCGCCGTCCCGACCGCGACCAGCGTGCGGGCGGTGCCGGCCAAGCTGCTGATCGACAACCGCACGGTCATCAACAACCACCTCCGCCGGGGCCGTGGCGGCAAGGTCTCGTTCACCCACGTCATCGGCTACGCGGTCGTCAAGGCCCTCGGCTCGATGCCGGAGATGAACTACGGCTTCGCCGAGGTCGACGGAAAGCCCGCCGTGGTCAAGCCGGAGCACGTGAACTTCGGGCTGGCCATCGACATCCAGAAGTCCGACGGGTCGCGGACTCTGCTCGTGCCCTCGATCAAGGGCTCGGAGACGATGGACTTCGCCGGGTTCTGGGCGGCGTACGAGGACATCGTGCGGCGCGCGCGCAACAACAAGCTGACCGCCGACGACTTCGCCGGCACCACGATCACCCTGACCAACCCCGGCACGATCGGCACCGTGCACTCGGTGCCGCGGCTGATGGCCGGCCAGGGCACGATCATCGGCGTCGGCGCGATGGAGTACCCCGCGGAGTACCAGGGGGCCGCGCCCGAGACGCTGGCCCGGCTCGCGGTCAGCAAGATCATGACGCTGACGTCGACCTACGACCACCGCATCATCCAGGGCGCGCAGTCGGGCGACTTCCTGCGACGCGTGCACGGGCTGCTGCTTGGCGAGGACGGCTTCTACGACGAGGTCTTCCGCGCCCTGCGCATCCCCTACGAGCCGATCCGCTGGGTGCGCGACATCCCCGCCTCCCACGAGGACGACGTCGTCAAGCAGGCGCGGGTGCAGGAGCTGATCCACGCCTACCGGGTGCGTGGCCACCTCATGGCCGACACCGACCCCCTCGAGTTCCGCCAGCGCTCGCACCCGGACCTCGACGTCATCACCCACGGCCTGACGCTGTGGGACCTCGACCGCGAGTTCGCGACCGGCGGCTTCGGCGGCAAGGCGATGGCATCGCTGCGAGAGATCCTCGGCGTGCTGCGCGAGTCCTACTGCCGGCGCATCGGGATCGAGTACATGCACATCCAGGACCCCGAGGAGCGCCGCTGGATCCAGCAGCGCGTCGAGGTGCCCTTCGAGAAGGCGACCCGTGAGGACCAGCTCACGATCCTGCGACGGCTCAACGCGGCCGAGGCGTTCGAGACCTTCCTGCAGACCAAGTACGTCGGGCAGAAGCGGTTCTCGCTGGAAGGCGGCGAGACGGTCATCCCGCTGCTCGACGAGGTGATGACCAACGCCGCCGAGGCCGGCCTCGACGAGGTCACGATCGGCATGCCGCACCGCGGGCGGCTCAACGTGCTGGCCAACCTGGCGGGCAAGAGCTACGCGCAGATCTTCCGCGAGTTCGAGGGCAACCAGGACCCTCGCTCGGTGCAGGGTTCGGGCGACGTCAAGTACCACCTCGGCACCGAGGGCCAGTTCGTCGCGCCCGACGGCAGCAAGACGAAGGTCTACCTCGCGGCCAACCCCTCGCACCTCGAGGCGGTCAACCCCGTCCTCGAAGGCATCACGCGGGCGAAGCAGGACCGCATCGACAAGGGCGAGAGCGGCTTCACGGTCCTGCCCGTCCTGCTGCACGGCGACGCCGCGTTCGCCGGCCAGGGCGTGGTGGCCGAGACCCTCAACCTCTCCCAGCTGCGCGGCTACCGCACCGGCGGGACGGTGCACGTGATCATCAACAACCAGGTCGGCTTCACCACGTCGCCGGCCGCGTCGCGCTCATCGTTCTACTGCACCGATGTCGCCCGGATGATCCAGGCGCCGATCTTCCACGTGAACGGCGACGACCCGGAGGCATGCGTCCGGGTCGCCCGGCTGGCATTCGAGTACCGGCAGGAGTTCAAGAAGGACGTCGTCATCGACCTGGTCTGCTACCGCCGGCGCGGTCACAACGAGGGCGACGACCCGTCGATGACCCAGCCGCTGATGTACAACCTCATCGAGGGCAAGCGGTCGGTGCGCAAGATCTACACCGAGTCGCTGATCGGCCGGGGTGACATCTCCGTCGAGGAGGCGGAGCAGGCGCTGCGCGACTACCAGGGCCAGCTCGAGCGGGTGTTCACCGAGACCCGCGAGGCCATCGCGACCTCGCAGGATCAGGGGACCGGCGAGGGCATCGAGCCGCCCGCCGAGCAGAAGGCCTCGGTCGGGGTCGCCTCCCTCAGAACCGCCGTCGACCTCGAGGTCGTCAAGCGCATCGGCGACGCACACGTGGCGCTGCCCGACGGGTTCACCGTGCACCCCAAGCTGATGCCGTTGCTGCAGAAGCGGGCCGCGATGGCGTCCGAGGGCGGCATCGACTGGGCCATGGGTGAGCTGTTCGCCTTCGGCTCACTGCTGCTCGAGGGCAAGCCGATCCGCCTCGCCGGGCAGGACAGCCGACGCGGCACGTTCGTGCAGCGGCACGCCGTGCTCACCGACAAGGTGACAGGCAGGGAGTGGGTGCCCCTGGCGCACCTCGACGACGGCCAGGCGCGGTTCTGGATCTACGACTCGCTGCTCTCGGAGTTCGCCGCGATGGGCTTCGAGTACGGCTACTCGGTCGCACGCCCCGACGCGCTCGTGCTGTGGGAGGCGCAGTTCGGCGACTTCTTCAACGGCGCACAGACGATCATCGACGAGTTCATCTCGTCGTCGGAACAGAAGTGGGGCCAGAGCTCGTCGGTCGTCCTGCTGCTGCCGCACGGCTTCGAGGGCCAGGGTCCCGACCACTCGTCCGGGCGCATCGAGCGGTTCCTTCAGCTGTGCGCCGAGGACAACATGACCGTCGCCCATCCGTCGACTCCCGCGTCGTACTTCCACCTGCTCCGCCAGCACGCGTACCACGAGCCTCGGCGCCCTCTGGTCGTGTTCACGCCCAAGTCGATGCTGCGGCTGAAGGCGGCCGCGTCTGCAGTGGAGGACTTCACCAGCGGCGACTTCCGTCCGGTCATCCCCGAGACCGTCGCCGAGATCGACCCCGCTGGCGTACGCCGGGTCCTACTCTGCTCCGGCAAGGTCTACTACGACCTGCTCGCCGAGCGGGTCAAGCGGGCGAGCTCGGGCGGCGGAGAGGTCGCGATCGTGCGCATGGAGCAGCTCGCGCCACTGCCGGGCCGTGAGGTCGCCGATGCGGTGGCCGCCTACCCGCGGGCCGAGCTCGTGTGGGTGCAGGAGGAGCCGGCGAACCAGGGGCCGTGGCCGTTCGTCGCTCTCAACCTGCCCGCCTTCCTGAGCGGTCGACCGCTCGTCTGCGTGTCACGCAACGCGTCGGCCTCTCCGGCAGCGGGGTCGCACAAGAAGCACGACATCGAGCAGCGCGCGCTGGTCGAGCACGCGTTTACGTTCTGACGTACGACGGGCAGGCGCGGTGTACTTCACGGACCGGGGCATCGAGGAGCTGGAGTCCCGACGCGGCGGGGAGCAGGTCAGCCTCGAGTGGCTGGCCGCCCGGCTGCAGGAGTTCGTCGACCTCAACCCCGACTTCGAGGTCCCGGTCGAGCGACTGGCCACCTGGCTCGCGCGGCTGGACGACGCGGAGGACTGACCCGTTCAGTGGCCGCCGGCCGCGGCCACGAGTGTGCAGCCGTCGGCTCCGGTCGGCGCCAGCTCGCGGACCACGCTTCGGTCGACCCAGCCTTGGTGCCTGCCGGTGGTCGCGCGGACGAGCACCCGGTCGGCCTGGACTGCCTCCACGGTCGCCTGACCACCGGCCGGGTGCCGGCGACCGCCGACCGTGACGTGGCATGACGGGGGCGGCCCGACCAGGTGGACGACCCCGCGCAGGTAGAAGTCGTTGACCCAGCCCTGCGCGGCGCGTCCTTCGACGGTGCGCACCTCGAGCCACTCGCCGTGCGTACCGACGACCTCGACCAGAGTGCCGTCGCCAGCCGCTCCGACCGCGTCGGCCGCGTTCGGGGCGGCCAGCAGCGCCACGCGCGCCGAGGTCACCAGCCCGTGGTCGTCCTTGCCGCTCACCAGGACGATCCGCCCGGTGCCGTCGTCGGGCCTGGCGGCGATCGCGGCGACGGATGACCCGACCGCGACCGTCGCCAGCGCGACGATGACGACCAGCAGGGCCCGGCGGCGTGCCGTCACGGACATGTCTGCGGGTTCGCCGTGCCCTTCGTGACGTTGGCGGAGACGGTCGCGCACCAGGCGCCGCCGTCACCGACGCGGTGGAAGACCTGGTCGTAGCGAGTGGAGCCGAGCGTGTAGGTGTAGGCGTCGTACTCCGTCTGGGCGTCGGCCGCGAGCAACCGCACGGACTCGGTCCCGGTGTTGTTCAGGAAGCCGGTGCCGAGGTCCATCACGTACCTGCCGCCCGCGGCCAACGACGCTCCGGCCGGGATCTGCTTCGGCGCCCCGCCGCCGGCTGCCACGTCGTCGACGTGCAGGCCACCGATGTCGACGGTTTGCGCGGTCGGGTTGAAGAGCTCGACCCACTCGGTCGCCGCGCCGGTCGGGGCCATGAGGAACTCGTTGACCCGGACGGCCGACGGGTCGGCACCACCTCCGCCGCCGGTCTCCGTGGTGTAGGTCCGGGTGCCGCCGTCGTGGTCGACGGTGAACCCGGCTCCCCCGCCGGTCGTCGCCAGGTGGATCGTCCCGTTCTGGTTGAGGGTCCCGCTGTAGTCGATGGCCGCACCGGTGTCGTCGGCGTCGTCGCAGGGGTTGTTCGTCAGGTAGATGTCGGCGCCCACGGAACGGAAGTTGTTCAGGACGCTGTTGCCCGGGTGGCCGTAGCTGTTGACCCCACAGGAGATGACGCCGACCTGCGGGTCGAGGCCGGTGATGTACGCCGAGGACGAGGCGTGCTCGGAGCCGTGATGGTTGGCCCGCGCAGTGGCGACCTTGCCGAACCGTCCGGTGAGCAGCGCCTCGACGTCGTTGTAGGTGTAGCCGTTGGCGCTGGTCGCGTACTCCCCGTCGCTGTCACCGGCGGTGGCGTAGGCGTAGGGCCCGTACGCGACGCGCAGGGCGATCGAGTAGTCGTTCTCGCTCGGCGGCGTGGGGCTGGCCGTGTGGTCACCGCTGACCGGGGTGGAGCCGTCGGCCTGCATGACGCCCTTGGCGTTGGCTTCGACGATGTCTGCCGTCACCCCGGCGCCCAGGTCCAGGGACGGCCACGGCTGGTCGTTCGTGAGCCGGAGCACCTTGCCCTCGATCGCCGCCCGGTCCGCCTGTCCAGCCGGTCCGTAGAGCCAGCAGATCCACCGCCGGCTGGTGCCGGAGACGGTGCCCGCGTTGTTCCAGTCGACCTCGTCGGCCGGCGCGGCGCTCGTGCCCACGTCACAGTCGCCGTCGCCGTTGCCGTCCGTCCACGTCCCTCCGTCGTGGTCGATGAGCTGACCCACCGTGAAGCCCAGCCCGTCGGGGTGGAGCAGCTGGTAGAGCCCGTTGCCGACGCCGCTGGTGTCGTTGGGGTTTCCCGCGTAGCCGATGTGGTCCAGGTGGTGGTGCGACGCCATGACGTAGTCGAGGTGCACCGGCCCGGACCCGACCCCGCAGATGGCTCGGATCTCTGCCGCGATCCTGGTCGCCTTGGTATTGGTCCCGGTCGAGTTCCACGCCGTCTCGCCCAGGTCGATCAGCAGCGTGCGCCCCGTCGGCCCGACGAGCAGCTGCGCGTCGCCCTGCTCGACGTCGAGCCAGTAGACGTTGAGCTCGCCCGGTCGCCAGCTGCCCGCTCCGCTGCAGGCGGGCGCGGCGGGAGCCGCCGCCTCGGCCGGCGCGGTGGGGAGACCGGTCAGCGCACCCGTGAGGGCGAGCGCGAGCGCGACCATGAGCGCACGGCGAGGTGGCACGGTGGGACCTCCGAGGGACAGCTCCGGGTCGGCGCGCCC
>JBOGDX010000200.1:0-5902 GCA_050743225.1 Actinomycetes bacterium
CGACGGGCTTGGTCACGGTAATCCCTTGGCTGGTTGATCCCTTGGCTGGTTGCATTGAGTTGCACAAGCGTAACGAGCCGTGCGGAGGCGGTCCTGAGCGTCTCGGATGCCTGACACACTGCGCCGGTGGACCGACGGGGCGGGCGGCTGGTCCGTGCCGTCGTGTCCGTCGCCGTCCTCGCCGCGTGCACGCCGGCCGAGTCCGACGACGACGACCCGTACTGCGCCGACCTGCGGGCCCAGCTGACCTCATACGACGTGTCCACCGGCGAACCGCGGTGGACACGTCGGCTACCGCATCCGCACGACCGGCCGGCCTCTGTCCCGGGCGACCACTTGGTCCTGCGCGGTTGCGGCGTCACGGCGGTAGACCTGGCCCACGGACAGACCGTGCTCAAGCGCCGCGACGCCACCGGCTTCGTCGGCTTCTCCGGCGGCTACACGCTGACCCTGGTCGACGGTGCGGTCGAGGCGGAGCCGACCGGCGATGGCAGCACCCGGAGCTGGCACTCGACCCCGCCGTACGACGCGGCGACCGTGATCGGCAACCTCCTCCTGCTCCAGCGCGGCGACCGGGTCACCGTCCACGACGCCAGCAGCGGCCGGCAGAAGTGGCAGGTCACCCTCCCGACCCTGGGCGACGGTGCCACCTTCCACCTGGGCTTCGAGTGGCTTGTGGTGCGCGCCGACGACGGGTCCATCTACGGACTTCACCTGCTGTCCGGCGCGGAGCTCGAAATCGGCTGGCGCGCCGTGCCGCCGGCACCGGACGTCGCCTACGGTGACGTGCTCACCGTGGCGCCGAAGGTGGTGGTGACCTCGGCGGGTGATGAGCCCGACCGCTACCTGGTGGGGCTCGACGTGTCCACCGGTGAGGAGCTCTGGCGGCTGCCCGCTGCGGGTGTCGCGGAGCGGCCCGACGTGGCCGTGACCGGTGGGGTCCTGGCGGTACGGAGCGAGGTGCTCGAGCAGGGGCGCCCCGGGCTCACGGCGGTCGGCCTTCGCGACGGGCGGGCGCGCTGGCGCCGCGACGCCGACGTACAGATGGTCGTCGGGACCGCCGACGTGTTCGCGACCGCCGAAGAAGATCGGGTGGTCGCGCTGGGGGCCGCGACCGGGCGGCAACTGTGGACGGTGCCGACGCGGCACCCGCCGTTGCTGACGGCAGCGGCCGGTGTCGTCGTGCTCGACACGCTGCCTGTCCCGCACCAGATCGACTGACGGTCAGTCGTCCGCACCGATCCAGCTCATCATCGGCCGCAGCTTCGCGCCGGTCTTCTCCACCGGGTGCTCGGAGTTCTGCTGGTAGTAGCGCTTGTAGTTGGTCAGACCGCTGTCGTACTCGTCCATCCACTCGCGCGCGAAGGACCCGTCGGTGATCTCGCCGAGGATCCGTTTCATCTCGGCCTTGGTCTCCTTGGTCACCAGGCGCGGGCCGCGGGTGTAGCCGCCGTACTCCGCGGTCTCCGACACCGACCAGTACATCTTCGAGATGCCGCCCTCGTACATCAGGTCGACGATGAGCTTCACCTCGTGCAGGCACTCGAAGTAGGCAACCTCTGGCTGGTACCCGGCCTCGATCAGCGTCTCGAACCCCGCCTTGATGAGCTCGGACAGGCCGCCGCACAGGACGGCCTGCTCGCCGAACAGGTCGGTCTCGGTCTCCTCGGTGAACGTCGTCCGGATCGCACCCGCCCGGGTGCCGCCGATGCCCTTCGCGTAGGACTTCACCAGGTCCCAGGCCGTTCCTGTCGCGTCCTGCTCGACCGCCACCAGCACCGGCACGCCGCGGCCGTCGACGAACTGACGTCGCACCAGGTGGCCCGGGCCCTTGGGAGCCACCATGCACACGTCGACGCCGGCGGGCGGCTTGACCAGGTCGAAGCGGATGTTGAGCCCGTGCCCGAAGAACAGCGCGTCACCGTCCACGAGATTGGGCTCGATCGCCTCCGCGTAGAGCGAACGTTGGATCGGGTCCGGGGCGAGGACCATGACCAGGTCTGCCTCTTCACAGGCCTCGTACGGCGTGACCACGCGCAGACCCTCGGCGTCCGCGCGCCCCCGGCTCTTGGATCCTTCGGGGAGCCCGACCCGTACGTCCACGCCCGAGTCGCGCAGCGACAGCGCGTGGGCATGGCCCTGGCTGCCGTAGCCGAGGACCGCCACGTTGCGGCCCTGGATCACGGAAAGGTCGGCGTCGTCGTCGTAGTACAGCTCGGCCACGGTCGTCTGCTCCTGGGGTCGGGGTCGGGTTACCGGGCGATCGGGGTGACGCTGCCGGCCCGGGACGAGCGGTCGGTTATCGAGCGCGGCCCGCGCCCGACCGCGACCAGGCCGGACTGCACCAGCTCCCGGATGCCGAACGGTTCCAGCACGCGCAGCAGCGCGTCCAGCTTGTCGACGTTGCCTGTGGCCTCGATGGTCACGGCGTCCGGCGCGACGTCGACGACCTTGGCGCGGAACAGCTGCACGGTCTCGAGGATGTGCGACCGGGACGCGCGGTCCGCGGCCACCTTCACCAGCAGCAGCTCCCGTTGGACCGACAACGCGGGGTCCAGCTCGACGATCTTGATGACCTCGACCAGCTTGTTCAGCTGCTTGGTGACCTGCTCGAGCGGGAGCTCGGCGACGTTGACGACGATCGTCATGCGCGAGACGTCGTCGTCCTCGGTCGGGCCGACCGCGAGCGAGTCGATGTTGAACCCCCGTCGCGAGAACAGTCCGGCGATGCGGGCCAGGACGCCGGGCTTGTTCTCGACGAGTACGGACAGCGTGTGCCGTGACATCAGGCCTCCTCGTCCCAGCTCGGCGCCATGTCGCGGGCCACCTGGATCTCGTCGTTGCTCGTCCCTGCCGGGACCATCGGCCAGACCATCGCATCCTGGTGCACGGTGAAGTCGACCACCACGGGCCGGTCGTCGATCGCCATCGCGCGCTCGATGGTCGCGTCGACCTCCTCGGCCTTCTCGCAGCGCAACCCCTCGCAGCCGTACGCCTCGGCGAGCCTGACGAAGTCCGGGATCCGCTGCGAGTGCAGGTCGGTGTTGGAGTAGCGCTCGTTGTAGAACAGGGTCTGCCACTGCCGCACCATGCCCAGGCTGCCGTTGTTGATGACCGCGACCTTGATGGGGATGTCATTGATCGCGCAGGTCGCGAGCTCCTGGTTGGTCATCTGGAAACAGCCGTCGCCGTCGATTGCCCACACCGTGGCGTCCGGGCGGCCGACCTTCGCGCCCATGGCGGCCGGAACGGCGTAGCCCATGGTCCCGAGCCCGCCGGAGTTCAGCCACGTCCCCGGGTTCTCGTAGGAGATGAACTGGGCCGCCCACATCTGGTGCTGGCCCACACCGGCGACATAGAGCGCGTCCGGGCCGGCGATCCGACCCAGCCGCTCGACGACGTACTGCGGGGCGAGCGAGCCGTCGGCGGGGCGTTCGTAGCCGAGCGGGTAGGTCGCGCGCCAGCGGTCGAGCTGGGCCCACCAGCCCTCGTAGTCGCCGACCCGACCGGCGTCGTGCTCGGCCCTGACGGCCACGACGAGCTCGGCGATGACCTCCCGGCAGTCACCGACGATCGGCACGTCGGCGGTGCGGTTCTTCGAGATCTCGGCGGGGTCGATGTCAGCATGGATGACCTGCGCGTCCGGGGCGAAGCTGGACAGCCGCCCTGTCACCCGGTCGTCGAACCGGGCCCCCAGCGAGACGATGAGGTCGGACTTCTGCAGCGCCGTCACGGCGGCGACGGTGCCATGCATCCCAGGCATGCCCAGATGGAGCCGGTGGCTGTCTGGGAACGCGCCGCGCGCCATCAGCGTCGTCACGACCGGGATGCCGGTCAGCTCCGCCAGCGTCCGGAGCTCGGCCGAGGCACGTGCCTTGAGCACCCCGCCCCCCACGTAGAGCACGGGCTGCCGGGACGCGGCGATCAGCCGGGCGGCCTCACGGATCTGCTTGGCGTGCGGGCGGGCGACCGGCCGGTAGCCGGGCAGGTCCACGGAGGTCGGCCAGGCGAAGGTCGTCGCGGCCTGCAGCGCATCCTTCGCCACATCGACCAGCACCGGGCCGGGACGGCCGGTCGAGGCGATGTGGAAGGCCTCCGCGATCGTCCGGGGGATGTGGTCCGGGTCGGTGACGAGGTAGTTGTGCTTGGTGATCGGCATCGTGATGCCGCGGATGTCCGCCTCCTGGAAGGCATCGGTGCCGATGGCCGCACTGGGGACCTGGCCGGTGACGGCGACTAGCGGGACGCTGTCCATGTGGGCGTCCGCGATCGGCGTGACGAGGTTGGTCGCCCCCGGCCCGCTCGTGGCCATGCAGACGCCGACCCGGCCGGTGGCCTGGGCATAGCCCTCCGCCGCATGTCCCGCGCCCTGCTCGTGGCGGACGAGCACGTGACGGATCACGGTCGAGTCCATCAGGGGGTCGTACAGCGGCAGGATCGCGCCTCCGGGGATGCCGAAAACCGTGTCCACGCCCGCGGCTTCCAGTGAGCGCACCAGGCTCTGCGCTCCGGTCACGCGCTCGGGATGCGCTGTCATCAGGGACCTCTCAGGGGTGCGGACGGGGCCATGAAAAGACCCCTCCGGTCCACTGTGGACTCGTGAGGGGTCGCGCGCGCGGCTGACGGTGAGTCAGTCGGCGCGCAGCCGAAGTACGACGTGCAGGGTGCGCATGTCGCCACGCTCAGGGACTCCTCCGGGCCCTGTCAACGGGTCGAGACGCCCGTCCCAGGATGCGGGACCGCCAGCGTCACCCGCTTGGCGGATCCTGTTGCGGCCGCCGCCTCTCCGACACGTTAAAGGACAGGCAAAGGGGATGGTGCCGTGGTCCGGGAGGCCTCGCCGGCCCGCTGGGAGCGACGCCCCGGGTGGGCCCGCGCCGTGCGCGTGGGGGTGTTCAGTGCGCCGGTGCTCGCCTCGTTCCTGGCCGCGTGGGCGGTCCGCTCCGCGCTGCCGCCCGCCACCGGGCTGGTCGGCCGTGCCGCATCCCTGGCCGCACTCATCGCGGTGTCGACGCTCGTGCTGTTGCTCGTCGACCGGCTGGGCCGTCGGGCGCTTCCCCTCGTCACCCTGCTCGACCTCAGCATGCTCTTCCCCGACAGCGCCCCATCGCGAGTGAAGGTTGCGCGGGAAGCCATCAGGCGCCGCCCGATCGAGGAACAGCTGCAGCGCGTGCGCGACGCCGGGGCCGACCCGGGATCTGTTGCCCGCGAGATCCTGACCTTGGTGGCAGCGCTGAGCCAGCACGACCGCCCGACGCGTGGTCACGCCGAGCGCGTCCGGATGTTCACCGACCTCCTCGCCGAGCAGATGCGCATTCCCCAACGTGACCGTGACCTGCTGCGCTGGGCCGCGATCCTGCACGACATCGGCAAGCTGCGGGTCTCCAGCACCCTGCTCAACAAGCCGGGCAAGCCGACGGACGAGGAATGGGCGCTGCTCAAGGCGCACCCGCTCCACGGTGCGGAGATGGCGGCACCGCTGCTGCCGTGGCTGGGCGAGTGGGGCGACGTGATCGTCCAGCACCACGAGCGGTACGACGGGACCGGCTACCCGTCGGGTCTGTCCGGGGTGCAGATCAGCCTCGGCGCGCGCATCGTGTCCGTCGCCGACGCCTACGACGTGATGACCGCTGCCCGGGCGTACAAACGCCCGGTCAGCCGGTCGGCGGCGCTGCAGGAGCTCGTCAGGTGGTCCGGGCGGCAGTTCGACCCCGTCGTCGTCCGCGCCATGGTCGCGGTCGGCGCGCCGAGGCTGCGCCGGGCACAGGGGATCGTCGCGTGGCTGGCCGACGTGCCGCTGGTCGCGACCGGCTCGGTGCCGACCGCCACCGTGGCGCGGGTCGTGGGTGCGGGTGCGCTGGCCACCGGTGCCGTGACCGGTGGTGTCGCCGCGGGGGACGCC
>JBOGDX010000201.1:0-5892 GCA_050743225.1 Actinomycetes bacterium
GAGCATGCCATCCCGCGGAGCATTGGGCAGCCGAACCGTAGGGTTGTTCGCCCCATTCGGATCGAACGTTCGGGCGAGGGATGTAGTCCGTTCGGGTCAGAGCTTGCTGAAGCAGATCGTCGTGCCGTTGTCGGTCACGCTGTACCCCACGCCGTTCGGCTGGCCGACCACCACTCCGTTCGCGAAGTACGCACAGTGCGTGACCTGTCCGAAGCTGCCGTCGTGGACGGTCCAGCCCTCCACGGTGCAGCCCGTGTACGTGACGCACAGGGTGCCGTTACCGTCGACCGTGCCCGTCAGGCAGCCGGAGCTGGCTACCGGCGACGAGCCGATCTCGTCCTCCATCGCCTGCTCCCCGGCCGCGCAGATCAGGTCGGAGTTGCTCTCGGCCACGTTGATGTTGCCGCTGCACTCGGTGGGGACTCCGCTTCCGGTCTGCGGCTTGTACTTGGCCCAGTAGTAGGTGTCGCCGCACAGCAGCAGCAGGGTCACTTCGGACAAGCCCGTCCCGTTTCCTCCGCCGACCGTTGTGGCCACCGCGAACGCCGGGGACGTCAGGCTCTGCACGGCCGGGGTCATCCAGACCATCGTGCCGCCGACGAGGGCGGAGCGGCGGAGCATGTCCCGGCGGCTGAGGCCCCCCGGTTCGGCAGTCGTGTCGTCGCTCATCTGCGCACCTCGATTCGACGTTTCTCCTGCTAGCGAGGCTAGGGACGCGGACCCTGTCGCGCCCTCGCTCGTCTGCATGAACGTCGCCTACGTACGCTCACTCAGGTGTCACACGTGGCCAACCGAGCGTGTTCGGGCGGGGCTACTTGCACTTGCTGAAGTAGAACATCCCCTGGTTCGGCGACGGCACGGTCGGCCCGATGTTCTGCGGGTCGAACTCGATGCCCGGTGCGCCGGCGTTTGCGGCGTAGCGGAACCCGTCGACACCGGCTCTGTTGTCCTTGCAGGAGCCGTCGTGGAGGAGCCACCCGATGATCTTGCAGGAGTTGTCGCCGAGCGTGACCTCGAGATCGCCGCTGACCGGGTCCTTCTCGGACGTGACGTGGGGTGGGCAGCCGGTCTGGAAGGGCGGGTTGGCCGCCGAGCCGAAGAGCTCGACCATCAGGTTGTCGAAGTAGGTGAACCCGACCCCGTTGCTGTCGCTGCTGACGTTCGCGCGCCCGGCGCCGCAGGCGCCGTTGCCCTGCTGGTCGTACTTCACGGAGTAGTAATTCGTCCCGCCGTTCGACGTGCGCTTGAAGAACACGAAGACGTACGACGGGATTCCGTTGCCCGGTGGCGGTTCCTCGCCGACCGTCGTGCTGGCGGCGAAGGCCGGCGCGCCGAGGGTCTGCACGGCTGGTACGGCCCACACCATGGCGCCACCGACGAGCGCGGACTTCCGCAGCACGTCCCGGCGGCTGATGCCGCCATCGGGCTCCCCGAAACCGTCCCCGTGCCGCATGCAGCCGTCCCCCTCAGCCTGTGGTGTCCCGTCAGCCTACGAGATCGCGGCGTGCGGCGACTCGTCGTTCTGCATGAGATCCACTACGTCGATCAGGCCTTCTGAGCGCAGTCGACCGGTGAGCTCGAGGAGGTCGTCGATGACCGCGGGGCCCGTGGTGGCGAAGTCCGCCGCGAGGTCCGACGCGAGCTGCGCGAGCGAGCGCACCCCGTCGAGCTCCTCCCACACGATCGCCCCGAACAGGTCGAGGTGGTGGAGCTTGCCGCCGCTTTCGTCCCAGACGAGGACGGCATCGTCGAACTCCTCCACGACGAGGTCGGGGCGGGGGAGGACGATGCTCTCTGCCGCGAGCCCTCCGTCGGTCATGCCGCCACCGCCAGACCCGCGTCAAGTCGCCCGATCAGGTCGACGGCAGCCGTCAGGTCGCCGATCGTCAGCCGGTAGGCCGGCACCGACCGTGCCAGCGCGCTCACGCAGCGCAGGTCCCGCGCGCCGTACCGGTCGAACTGGAACGTGCTCTGCGACAGTTCTAGAGCCGTCTCCGACGGACGCAGCCGGGTGAGGGCGGTGTCGTGGGTCGGGTCGTACTGCGGGAAGACGATGAGCCGCAGCGGCGCCTGCCCGGCGACGCCTGCCCCCGCCCGCGTCGCGGGGACCAGCCAGGACTCAGCCTTCTCGGCCACGCTGTCGGGCTGCAGGTCGGGGAAGAGCGGCCAGGACCCGCGGTCGATCGTCAGCGGCTTCGGGTACGCCCACACCGTGCCGTCGGGGTCCACGCCGGCCGCCTCGTCGGTGAGGAAGTCCCATCCCGTCCGCAGGAGGCCGGTGACGGTCGTGGTCTTGCCCGACTCCATCGGAGCCGGAAGGAGGATGCCGTGACCGCGCGGCGACCGGGCGGCGGCGGCGTGGAAGGTCGTCCGGCGAGCCGCGGCGCCGTCGATGACCCGCTGGTTGACGTGCCAGTGCAGCAGAAGGAGCAGCGAGTCGTCGGTGTAGCGGGAGCCGATCTCCTCCCCGTCGTACGTCAGGGATGTGGTGCCGTCGTCGCGTCGGGTAAGGACGTACTGCCCTTTGGGGTCGTGCTCGCCGAGCCGGAGGGTGCTGAGCACGGCCTCGGCTCGTGCGGTCAGCAAGCTGTCGTCCGCCTCGACCGTGAACGCATGCCCGTGCGCCCCGAACACCGCACGCGGCATCGACCCACCCCCAGACGCTCCCTGCGTGAACACGGACGAGGCTATCGACGGAGCCCGCGGGAAGTCCCCGCTTTACGGGGTTTCGGCTGGCTGAGGGACTGTCGGCAGGCCGACGTACGGTGAGCGGGTGCGACCTACGACCGATCTCGAGCGCCGAGTGGCCCCGTTCCGCGTGGTCAGCGACTTCCAGCCGTCCGGCGACCAGCCGACGGCCATCGACGACCTTGAGCGGCGGGTCCGGGCAGGCGAGTCCCACGTCGTCCTCCTAGGCGCGACCGGCACCGGCAAGTCGGCCACAACGGCTTGGCTGGTCGAGCGGCTGCAGCGCCCGACCCTGGTGATGGCCCCAAACAAGACTCTGGCCGCGCAGCTGGCCAACGAGTTCCGCGAGTTGCTGCCCAACAACGCGGTCGAATACTTCGTCTCCTACTACGACTACTACCAGCCCGAGGCATACATCCCGCAGACCGACACCTACATCGAGAAGGACTCGTCGATCAACGACGAGGTCGAGCGGTTGCGCCACTCGGCCACCAACAGCCTGCTGACTCGGCGGGACGTCATCGTGGTGGCCTCGGTGTCCTGCATCTACGGCCTGGGCACCCCGCAGGAGTACGTCGACAGGATGGTCCGGCTCCGGGTCGGCATGGAGATCGAGCGCGACCAGCTGCTGCGCCGGTTCGTCGAGGTGCAGTACACCCGCAACGACCTGGCCTTCACCCGCGGCACCTTCCGGGTGCGGGGCGACACGATCGAGATCTTCCCGGTCTACGAGCAGCTCGCGGTGCGGATCGAGATGTTCGGCGACGAGATCGAGCGGCTCATGACGCTGCACCCACTCACCGGCGAGATCGTGACCGAGGACGACGAGCTCTACGTGTTCCCGGCCACCCACTACGTCGCCGGCCCTGAGCGGATGGAGCGGGCGATCGCCGGCATCGAGCTCGAGCTGGCCGACCGGCTCGCCGAGCTGGAGCGGCAGGGCAAGCTGCTGGAGGCCCAGCGACTGCGGATGCGTACGACCTACGACGTCGAGATGATGCGCCAGGTCGGCTTCTGCTCCGGGATCGAGAACTACTCGCGCCACATCGACGGTCGCGCCGCCGGGTCGGCGCCCAACTGCCTCATCGACTACTTCCCAGAGGACTTCCTGCTGGTCATCGACGAGTCCCACGTAACCGTCCCGCAGATCGGCGGCATGTACGAGGGGGACATGTCCCGCAAGCGCACCCTCGTCGACCACGGGTTCCGGCTGCCAAGCGCCGTCGACAACCGCCCGCTCAAGTGGGAGGAGTTCCTCGAGCGGATCGGCCAGACCGTGTACCTGTCCGCGACCCCGGGGTCCTACGAGCTGGGCCGCGCGAAGGGCGACACGGTCGAGCAGATCATCCGGCCGACCGGCCTGGTGGACCCGGAGGTCGTGGTCAAGCCCACCAAGGGGCAGATCGACGACCTGGTGCACGAGATCAAGCTCCGGTCCGACCGCGACGAGCGGGTCCTGGTCACCACGTTGACCAAGAAGATGGCCGAGGACCTCACCGACTACCTGCTCGAGCTCGGCGTCCAGGTGCGCTACCTGCACTCCGAGGTCGACACGCTGCGCCGGGTGGAGCTGCTCCGCGAGCTGCGGCTGGGCCACTTCGACGTCCTGGTCGGCATCAACCTGCTGCGGGAGGGTCTCGACCTCCCGGAGGTGTCCCTGGTGTCGATCCTGGATGCCGACAAAGAGGGGTTCCTCCGGTCCGGCACGTCGCTGATCCAGACGATCGGCCGGGCCGCCCGCAACGTGTCCGGGCAAGTGCACATGTACGCCGACAGGGTGACCGACTCGATGGAGAAGGCCATCGAGGAGACCAACCGCCGGCGGGCGAAGCAGGTCGCCTACAACGAGGCGAACGGCATCGACCCGACCCCCCTGCGGAAGAAGATCAGCGACATCACCGAGTTGTTGGCCCGCGAGGACGCCGACACCGAGGAGCTGATCGGTGGCGGCGGGCGGCAGCAGTCTCGGGGCAAGACCCCCGTGCCCGGTCTGTCATCGAAGAGCGAGGTTGGCCGGCACGCTGCCGAGCTGGCCGGGGTGCCCGCATCCGACCTGGCCGACCTGATCCAGTCCCTGACCGACCAGATGCACTCGGCAGCGGGGGAGCTGCAGTTCGAGTTGGCCGCGCGACTACGGGACGAGATCGGCGAGCTCAAGAAGGAGCTGCGCGGCATGAAAGCCGCCCAGATCCGGTGATCCAATACCTCTGGCTGAACCTTTCCTAGGCGCGTGGATCCCCACGAGAGATCGCGCCCATGACAAGCCCTGGGTAATGGTCGAGTTTGCGGCGGGCTGACTCCGCGCAACGTTTCAGCCTCGGTCGAAAGTCCTGGGACTGCGAGGTCACTCGCGCCACGATCCTGGCTAGGTGCTGGTCACGTACTCCACTTCCGGGCACCACCCAGTCGGAGGGTGCTCCGAACGATGTAAAGACCCCCTCCGTCTTGACCCCGTCGATCGAAATAGCAATTGCCGGAGTCCCAGAGGTCAGAGCGAAAATCGCGGCGTGGAGTCTGGAAGTAACCACGATCGACGCCCCGGCATAGAGAGCCGCCAGTTCATGAGGCGACCACGAGTCGCCAGTATCTAGCACCTTTGCCGTCGGCAGTCCCGCTAGGAATGTGGTCTCGGGAGGAGAAATGAGGTTCGGGACTTGTCTCGCGACAACGATATAGTCGACAAGATCCTCGTGGACGAGAGTCCGTGCCGCATGGATCTGAGCCTTCAGAATGCCGTCTGGGTCAGACGTCCCCGAATCGTGGCGAAGGACGAAACATGCATATCTCGCTAAGGCCGGAAGCTTGAGCTTCTCTTGAGCCAATCTTGTGTCTCTTATGGTGGGCGGGGCGAGAGAGAAGGCGATATCTGGGAGCAAAGCGAGGCGATCGGAATGTACCCCAAGCCTGACGGCTTCGTCGAACGACAACGCATCCCGGGCCACAACTAGATCCAGGCTCCGCAATATGATCCCGTTCACCCAGCGGGCAATAGGATGCGCGAAAGGACCAATAGAGGTTGGCCCAGTTACGACCGTAGCTCCGGTACGGGCAGCGAAAATAAGCGGGAACGCTGTCTGCCAGAATGACAGGAGAGAGCGTAGGGACGCCCGGTCGACGAAAACATACCCGCCCTTGCTGATCACGACGTCCGCGAGCCGAATCGCGGTCAGACCCCGGGGCGTGACGGGTCCCGATGGCCATAGC
>JBOGDX010000202.1:0-5882 GCA_050743225.1 Actinomycetes bacterium
CCGGGCGGCCAGCACCCCGGCCGAGGAGGCGGCCGCGGACGAGCCGAGGCCGCGGCCCTGCGGGATGCGGTTGGCGCACCAGACGGTGAGGCGAGGCCGGGGCAGCTCCATCGCGTCGTACGTCAGGTGGAGCGCACGGACGACCAGGTGTGACGCGTCGCGCGGGACCGAGGCGGCGCCCTCCCCCTCGACGTGGATGGTGAGCGACGGGGCACTCTGACCCTCGACCCGCACCCGCACGGTGTCGCGCAGGTCGAGCGCGATGCCGAGCGCGTCGAAGCCGGGCCCGAGGTTGGCGCTCGTGGCCGGGACGCTGACGGTCACCTCGGCCGGCGACCCGGTCACGAGGAGAGGCCGAGCGCGGCAGCCGCTTCGTGCACGTCGGCCGCCACGGTGTCGCTGCGGACGGCGATCTGCGACAGCGCGGTCTCGGTGTCCTTGAGGCCGTTGCCGGTCACGGTGCACACCACGAGCTGACCGGGGTCGAGCTCGCCCTGCTCGTGGCACTGCAGCAGCCCCGCCACCGACGCCGCGCTGGCGGGCTCGACGAAGACCCCCTCCCGCGCCGACAGGAGACGCTGCGCGGCGAGGATCCGGTCGTCGGTCACCGCGTCGATGCGACCCTTGGACTCCTCCCGTGCCGCCACGGCGCCCTGCCACGACGCGGGGTCACCGATGCGGATGGCGGTGGCGACCGTCTCGGGGTGCTCGACCCGTCTCCCGTGCACCAGCGGCGCGGCCCCGGCGGCCTGGAACCCCCACATCCGCGGCTGGGCGCAGCGGCCGTCGGCGGCGTACTCCAGGTATCCCTTCCAGTACGCGGTGATGTTGCCGGCGTTGCCGACCGGGAGGCAGTGGATCTCCGGCGCCCGCCCGAGCGCGTCGACCACCTCGAACGCGGCGGTCTTCTGGCCCTCGATCCGGAACGCGTTGACCGAGTTCACCAGCGACACCGGATGGCGGTCGGCGAGCTCGCGCGCGAGCCGTAGGCAGTCGTCGAAGCCACCGCGCACCTGCAGCAGCCTCGCGTCGTGCACCAGCGCCTGGGCGAGCTTGCCGGCCGCGATGCGGCCGTGCGGGACGAGCACGACGCAGCCCAGCCCCGCCTTCACGGCGTACGCCGCGGCCGAGGCGCTCGTGTTGCCCGTCGAGGCGCAGATGACTGCGGAGGCGCCCTCCTGCACCGCCTTGGACATCGCCACCGTCATGCCGCGGTCCTTGAACGAGCCCGTCGGGTTGGCGCCTTCGACCTTGAGGTGGACCTCGCAGCCGGTCAGCTCGGACAGGTGGCCGGCCCGGACCAGTGGGGTCCCGCCCTCCCCGAGGGTGACCACCGGGGTGTCGTCGTCGACGGGCAGCCTCTCGGCGTACTCCGCGATGACACCCCGCCACGGACCCCGGCCGGTTCCGACCGGCGGGGTCGTCACTGGCCCTCCACGCGCATGACGCTGAGCACGCGTCGCACGACGTCGAGTCGGCGCAGCGCCTCGACGGTCGCCGACAGCGCGGCGTCGGTGGCCCGGTGGGTGACGATGACGAGCACGGCGTCGTCGCTGCCCAGCTGCTCCTGCCGGACGGTCTCGATCGAGACCTCGTGCGCGGCGAAGGCGGTCGCCACCTGCGCCAGCACACCGGAGCGGTCGGCCACGTCCAGACTGACGTGGTAGCGCGTGACCGTCTCGCCCATCGGCCGGACGCGCAGGTCGGCGTAGGCCGACTCTCCCGGTCCCCGCCCGCCGGAGACCTTGTGCCGCGCCACGGCAACCACGTCGCCGAGGACCGCGCTGGCCGTCGGCGAGCCGCCCGCACCCCGGCCGTAGAACATCAGCTCACCCGCCGCCTCGCACTCGACGAAGACAGCGTTGAACGCCTCACGCACCGACGCGAGCGGATGGCTCGACGGGATCATCGCCGGATGGGCCCGCACGCCGACGGACCTGCCGTCGTCGGACACCTCGGCGATCGCGAGCAGCTTGACGACGCAGCCCATCTGCCGGGCGCTGGCCACGTCGGCCGCGGTGACGTCGGTGATGCCCTCCCGGTGCACGTCGGCGGCGGTGACCCGGGTGTGGAAGGCCAGCGCGGCCAGGATCGCGGCCTTCGCTGCCGCGTCGAACCCGTCGACGTCGGCGGTCGGGTCGGCCTCTGCATACCCGAGGGCCTGGGCCTCCTCCAGCGCCTCCGCGAAGCCCGCCCCGCCCTCGGTCATGCGGGACAGGATGAAGTTGGTCGTCCCGTTGACGATCCCCAGCACCCGGCGCACCCGGTCGCCGGCCAGCGACTCCCGGAGCGGACGCAGCAGCGGGATCGCTCCGGCAACGGCAGCCTCGTAGTAGAGGTCGCCACCGTGCTTCTCGGCCGCCTCGAACACCGTCGACCCGTCCTCGGCCAGAAGCGCCTTGTTCGCGGTCACCACGGAGGCGCCGTTCTCCAGAGCCGCGAGGATGAGGCCGCGGGCCGGCTCGATGCCGCCGATGACCTCGACGACGACGTCGACGTCCGGGCGGGCGACCAGCGACTGTCCGTCGCTGGTGAACAGGGACGGGTCGACGGGCAGGTCCGGGCGGGCCCGGCCGGGTCGCCGGACGGCGATGCCGGCCAGCTCGAGCGGACGGCCCACCCGGGCGGCCAGGTCGTCGGCGTGCGTGGTGATCAGGCGGGCCACCTCGCTGCCGACGACGCCGCACCCGAGCAGCGCGACCTTCAACGGGGGGACTCCGGCCATGGCGCCCAGCCTGGCAGACGGCGGTCAGGCCGGCCGTTCCCGTCTCGGGAGCCGGCTGACGACCGCGTCGTAGGACGCGTCCACGGCCTCCAGCAGGTCCTCGTCGGGGATCGAACGGCCTATCCGCAGCGTGTTCCAGCCGGATCGTCCGATGTAGGCCATCACCGTCGCGTCGTCGGGGTAGCGCGCCAGCCACTCGTCGGCCTCCTCGCGGCTCTGGCCGCACTTGACACCGACGGAGGGCGTCGGGGACCCCGCCCCGAGGAAGGCGAAGATCTTGCTGCCGACCTTCGCCACGAGGTCGCCCTCCCACGGCTCGTCGCGCCACGCGCCCGGCTTGGCCAGGCAGTAGGCCAGCAGCTCGTCCCACGTCATGCCGGCAGTCCGTCGACGTCCAGCCCGAGCAGGTCGTCGATGGTCTCGCGCCGGACGATGACCCTCGCCTCTCCCGCGGTGACGGCGACGACCGGAGGCCGGGGCACGTGGTTGTACGTCGAGGCCATCGACCGGCAGTAGGCGCCGGTCGCGGCAACCGCCAGCAGGTCGCCCGGTGCGAGGTCTGCGGGCAGCCACGCGTCCTTCACGACGATGTCGCCGCTCTCGCAGTGCTTGCCGACGACCCGCGAAAGCATCGGCGGCGCCTCGGAGGAGCGCGAGGCAAGCGCCACCGTGTACTCGGCGTCGTACAAGGCCGTCCGGATGTTGTCGCTCATGCCACCGTCGACCGACACGAACGTGCGCAGACCCTCGACCGGCTTGACCGTCCCCACCTCGTAGAGGGTGATCGTCCCGGGCCCCACGATGCCGCGGCCCGGTTCGACGGCGAGGGAGGGCACCGGCAGGCCCGACGCGGTGCATTCCCGATCGACGATGCGCCGGATCGAGCGCCCCATCTCCGCCACGTCGGTCGGGTCGTCGGCGCTGGTGTAGGCGATGCCGAGGCCGCCGCCGAGGTTGAGCTCGGACAGGGTCACGCCGCACTCGTCGCGGATCGCCGCCAGCAGGCCGACCACGCGGTGCGCCGCGACCTCGAACCCGCCCGCGTCGAAGATCTGCGACCCGATGTGCGAGTGCACCCCGACCAGCTCGAGCCCGGGCGCGGCCAGCACGCGGCGCACGGCCTCGAGGGCGTCGCCGCCGGCGAGCGAGAACCCGAACTTCTGGTCCTCGTGAGCCGTGGCGATGAACTCGTGCGTGTGCGCCTCGACGCCGACGGTGGCGCGCACGAGCACGCGCTGGGTGAGGCCGCGGCGCGCGCACAGGCCCGACAACCGGTCCACCTCTTCCAGCGAGTCCACCACGACCCGCCCGACCCCCGCGTCCAGCGCCGCCTCGAGCTCGGCGACCGACTTGTTGTTGCCGTGCAGCAGCAGCCGCTCGCCGGGGAACCCCGCACGCACCGCGACCGCGAGCTCTCCCCCGGTGCAGACGTCGAGACCGAGCTCCTCCTCCATCACCCAGCGGGCGACGGCCGTGCAGAGGAACGCCTTGGCGGCGTAGAAGACGGCCGCGTCGGGAAAGGCCCCGCGGTAGCTGCGGCAGCGCTGGCGCAGGTCGGCCTCGTCGAGGAGGAACGCTGGGCTGCCGTGCCGGGCCACCAGGTCGCGTACGTCGTGACCGCGCAGCGTCAGGTGCCCCTCTGGTTCGCGCGCCAGCCCCAATGGCCAGACGGAGGGGTGCAGCACGCCGAGGTCGGCCGGTGGGACGCCGAGCCCGTGCTCGTGGCTGAGCTCGCCGGAGCGAGGGCCGGCGGGGTGGACGCGCACCGCACGGAGGTTAGTCGCCTGTGCCCGCGCGCGTTCGAGCGCTCAGGGACTGAGCAGGGCGTCGTCGCGCAGGTCGGTGATCGCCATGTGCCCCGGCGCGTGCCCGATCGCGAACGGCGTGCCGGAGGCCATGACCGCGGCCTGCGGAGTGACCCCGCAGGCCCAGAACACCGGCAGCTCGCCGGCCCGGACCTCCACCGGGTCGCCGAAGTCCGGGCGGTCGAGGTCGTTGATCCCTATGGCGGCCGGGTCACCGACGTGCACCGGCGCGCCGTGCACGCCGGGGTAGCGCGCGGTGATGCGCACGGCGTCGGCGACCTGGGCCGCCGGCACCGGCCGCATCGACACGACCAGCGGGCCGTGCAGGCGACCTGCGGGCCGGGTCGGAACGGACGTGCGGTACATCGGCACGTTGCCGCCGGACTCCAGATGCCGCACGGGCACCCCGCCGGCGACCAGGGCCGCCTCGAACGTGAAGCTGCAGCCGAGGAGGAAGGCGACCAGGTCGTCGCGCCAGAGGTCGGAGCAGTCACCCACCTCGGCGACCTGACGGCCGTGCTCGTAGACGCGGTAGGCGCCCAGGTCCGTCCCGAGGTCACCGTCGAAGACGTCGGCGCGGCGCGCACCCGGGTCGGACACGTCCAGGACCGGGCACGGCTTCGGGTTGCGCTGGGCGAACAGCAGCAGGTCGTACGCGTGGTCCGCCGGGACGACGACGAGGTTCGCCTGGGTCCAGCCCGCGCACCAGCCCGCCGTGGGCACCCGCAGGCCGTCCCGGAACCGGGCGCGCGCCTCGGCCGGTCGCAGGACGGCCACGTCGTCGGTCCGCGTCATGGGGCACCCTGGTCGGCACGTGCGAAGCGAAGGCTGCCGCCGGGGCGCACCTGGGCGGCGACGTCGGTATCGGCGTCGACGACGACCGCGATGACCGGGTAGCCGCCCGTCACCGGGTGGTCGGCGAGGAACAGCACCGGCTGGCCGGACGGCGGGACCTGCAACGCGCCGCGGACGACGCCCTCGCTGGGCAGCTCGTCGGCACCACGCCGGTCGAGGCGGCGTCCGGACAGCTTCATGGCGACCCGGTTGCTGTCCGGCGTGACCTCGTACGGGTAGTCGAGCAGGGTCTCCAGCGCCGACGGGGTGAACCAGTCGTCGCGGGGCCCGGGAACGATCCGCAGGGTGGCCTCGGCCGACCCGACCTCCGCGACGGGAGCGACGTCGACATCCGGCTGGGTGGCGGGCGGCTCCCCGACGGTGAGCGTCTGACCGGCGGCGACCGGCGGCGGCCCGAGGCCGGACAGCACGTCCGTCGACCGGGAGCCGAGGACCTCCGTGACCTGCACGCCGCCCCGGACCGCCAGGTAGCTGCGGACGCCGCGGCGGCCGGTCCC
>JBOGDX010000203.1:0-5872 GCA_050743225.1 Actinomycetes bacterium
ACCGACAAGCGCGGGGACCGGGACGGGCAGCGGCGGCAGGGATGCCAGGCGGGGCAGCAGGCTGATCTCCCGCTCGACGCCGGCCAGCGCCACCTGCCGCCGGGGAAAGCGGAACGCCCATGTCCCCGCGACCACGTGAACGGTGTTGTCCCAGCCCTCGGCCAGTGCCTCTACCCGGGCGCCGGCAAGCTCTGGGAACTGCTCGGCCACCAGCTGCCCGGCCCGCGCGGGGCTGACCTCGTGCTCGGCGACCCACTCCGGCCCGGGGGAGGAGCCACCGGTCATGTTCGGCGACCCTAGCGGCCGGTCCGTGCTACAGCCCGCGCCCCAGGCCGCCGTCGACCGGGATCATCACGCCGTTGAGATAGGACGCCGCGGGCGAGAGGACGAACGCCGCCACCCGGCCGAACTCCGCCGGGTCGCCGTAGCGGCCCAGCGGGATGCGTCGCTCGAACTCCTCGCGGAGCCGCTTTGGCCGGCCGCTGGCGTGGTCGAGCTCACGGACCCGGTCGGTGTCGAGGCGGCCCGGCAGCAGGCCGAGGACCCGGATGTTGCGTGGCCCGAGCTCGTCGGCGAGGGTCTTGGCGAGCATGCCCAGGCCGGGCCGCAGACCGTTGGACGACGCCAGCCCGCCGACCGGCTCGCGGACCGACAGCGACAGCACGAACGCCACCGCGCCGCCGTCCTCGCCGATCGTGGAGACGACGGCGCGCGCCACCCTCAGCGAACCTAGGAAGACGGACTCGAAGGCGCCACGCCAGGCGGCGTCGTCGAGGGACAGTGTCGTGCCGGGGGGAGGACCTCCCACGCTGACCAGGGCGCCGTCGAGCCGGCCCCACCGACCCACTGCCGCCGCGGCCAACCGCTCCCCGAGTCCGGGGTCGGTCATGTCGCCGGGCAGGGCGATGGCATGGTCGGCGCCGCCCATCGACTCAGCGGCGGCGACGACGGTGTTCTCGTCACGCGCGGACAGCACGACCCGGGCACCGTCGGCGACCAGCGCCCTGGCGCCGGCCAGGCCGAGCCCCTTGCTGCCTCCGGTGACGACGTAGACGCGGTCCTGCAGTCCTAGGTCCATAGGGGACATCCTGCCCGGACCGGACATCTGCTCGGCACGGCACCCGGCAGAGCCCGCCGGTTAGTGTCTGTGCGGTGACCGAGACCCGGCCGGGGGAGGACGACGTCCGCCGCTGGCTGCACGCGGCCCGGCGGGTCACCGTGCTGACGGGCGCCGGGATCAGCACCGAGTCCGGGATACCGGACTTCCGTGGGCCGCAGGGCGTCTGGACGAAGGACCCGGCGGCCGCGCGGCTTTTCACGCTGCAGAACTACCTGGCCGACCCCGCGGTCCGCCGCCGGGCGTGGGAGGGCCGACGCGACCATCCCGCGTGGCGGGCTCGTCCGAACGCGGGCCACCACGCGCTGGTCGCCCTCGAGCACAGCGGCCGGATGCGTGCGGTGGTGACGCAGAACATCGACGGCCTGCACCTGCGGGCGGGCAACGACCCGTCCCGGGTCATCGAGATCCACGGCACGCTCTTCGACGTCGAGTGCGTGGACTGCGGCCGCGTCACCTCGATGCGGGAGAACCTCGACCGGGTCGCGGCGGGGGAGCCGGACCCCGCTTGCCTGATGTGCGGCGGGATCCAGAAGGCCGCGACGATCTCCTTCGGGCAGGCGCTCAAGCCCGAGGTGCTCGACGCTGCCTGGCAGGCAGCGCAGGACTGCGACCTCCTGCTTGCTGTCGGATCTACCCTGCAGGTCCAGCCGGCGGCGGGACTCGCCGAGGTCGCGGTGCGGGCGGGTGCCCGCCTGGTCGTGGTGAACCGCGACCCCACGCCGTACGACGGGTTGGCCGCCGCGACGCTGCGCGAGCCGATCGGCGAGGTGCTGCCGCGGCTGGTCGCGGCCTCTGCCGCGTGACACCGGCGCAGCCCCTGGTCCGGCCCCGACGGCTGCGCCGCGGCGACCGGGTGGCAGTCGTCGCCCCAAGCGGCCACATCGACCCGACGCGGCTGAGCCGTGGCGTCGCGGTGCTGCGCTCCTGGG
This sequence comes from Actinomycetes bacterium, assembly GCA_050743225.1. Lineage (GTDB taxonomy): Bacteria > Actinomycetota > Actinomycetes > JACCUZ01 > JACCUZ01 > JBOGDX01. Next base: position 2,050 of record JBOGDX010000203.1, read on the forward strand.
GGCTGGACGTCGTGACCGGTGACCACGTCCTGGACCGGACCCGCCACCACGCGGGTGCCGATGCGGACCGGGCGGCCGACCTGCAGCGCGCCTGGTGCGACCCGTCGGTGGCCGCGGTGCTCTGCGCCCGAGGTGGCTCCGGCGCCGCCCGGTTGGTCGACCGGCTCGACTGGGCGACGATGCGCGCCGCCGGCGCGAAGGTCCTGGTCGGGTTCAGCGACACGACCGTGCTTCACGAGGCAGTCGCCCACCACCTCGGCCTGGCCACGCTCTTCGGCCCGATGCCGGCCGCGGCCTCCTTCGGGGGCGACCCGCCGGACGGCCCGACGGCAGAGCACCTGCGCCGGACGCTGTTCGACCCGCAGTCCGTCCGGGTCCTGAGCGACCCGGGAACCACCTGCCACGTCCCCGGCCGGGCCTCGGGAGTCACCCTGGGCGGCACCCTGGCGTTGCTCGCCAACACGGTGGGCACGGCGGAGTCCCGTCCGGCCCAGGGCGGCCTCGCCGTGCTGGAGGACATCGCCGAGCCGGCGTACCGCATCGACTCGTTGCTCACCCAGCTGCTGCGCACCGGCTGGTTCGACGGTGTCGCGGGCGTGGTCCTCGGCACGTGGGTCGACTGCGGCGACGGCGCGGTCGAGACGGTGGTGGAGCGGCTCGCTCCGCTGGGGGTTCCGCTGGTGTCGGGGCTGCCGTTCGGCCACGGCGTCCCGCAGCTCACCGTCCCGCTCGGCGTGCCAGCCGAGCTCGACGCGGCAGCGGGAACCTTGACGATGCAGCAGCCGGCGCTGCGCTGAACCCGACGCTGAACCCGACGCTGAACCCGACGCTGAACCCGACGCTGAACCCGACGCTGAACCCGGTGCTGACCCGCCGGTCAGCCCTCGCCCGCGCCGGCGGCGCGCACCTCCGCCGGGGCGCGCTCGCCGGGGGCGGGGACCTCGGCCAGGTTGAGAGCGGAGTTGACCAGCGCAAGGTGGCTGTACGCCTGCGGTACGTTGCCGAGCTGTCGACCGCTCCTCGTGTCGTACTCCTCGGCCAGCAGGCCGACGTCGTTGCGCAGGGTCAGCAGGTGCTCGAACAGCTCCCGGCCCTCCGCCACCCGGCCGTCGAGGACCAGCGCGTCGGCGAGCCAGAACGAGCAGGCCAGGAATGTGCCCTCGTCGCCGGGCAGGCCGTCGACGCCTTCGTCCGGGTCGTACCGGCGGACCAGTCCGTCCGCGGTGAGCCCCTCCTGTACGGCACGCAGCGTGCCCCGCACCCGTTCGTCGTCGGCCGGCAGGAAGCCGACCTGCGGGATGAGCAGGAGCGCCGCGTCCAGGGTCCGGGAGCCGTAGTACTGGGTGAAGGTGTTGCGCTGCGCGTCATAACCCTTGGCGCACACGTCCGCATGGATCTCGTCCCGGAGGGCGCGGTAGCGGTCCAGCGGACCGTCGACGTGGGGTGCGTGCTCGATCGTCCGCACGGCACGGTCGGCGGCAACCCAGGCCAGGATCTTCGAGTGGGTGAAGTCACGGCGGGGACCCCGGACCTCCCAGAGCCCTTCGTCCGGTTCGCGCCAGTTGCCCTCGAGCCAGCTCATCAGGCCGCGCTGCATCCGCCAGGCGTCCTCGTCGGCCGCCAGGCCGAACCGCCTGGCCAGCCACAGCGTGTCCATGACCTCGCCGTAGACGTCCAGCTGGTGCTGCCCGACGGCGCCGTTGCCGATCCGCACCGGCGCCGACCCCTCGTACCCCGCCAGCCAGGGCAGCTCCATCTCCGGGACCCGGCGCTCACCGGCCACGCCGTAGAGGATCTGCAGCCGTCCCGGGCTGCCCGCGATGGCCCGCAGCAACCACTCCCGCCACGCCGCCGCCTCGCCGGTGTAGCCGGTCTTCACCAGCGCCTGGAGGGTGAAGGCGGCGTCCCGCAGCCAGCAGTACCGGTAGTCCCAGTTGCGCACGCCACCGACCTGCTCCGGCAAGGAGGTCGTGGCCGCCGCGATGATGCCGCCCGTGGGGGCGTACGTGAGGGCCTTCAAAGTGAGCAGGGACCGCACGACCGCCTCCCGGTGCGGCCCGTCGTACGTGCACTGCGCCGCCCACGTCCGCCAGAAGTTCTCGGTCTCGGCCAGTGCGGCGTAGGGGTCCACGGCTTGCGGCCGGTGCCGGAAGGACGGGTTCCACGTCATGACGAACGCCACCCGCTCGCCCGCCTCGACGGTGAAGTCGGCGTACGACGCGAAGTCGCGCCCGTGATGGGGCACGTCGGACGCGAGCCAGACGGCGTCCGGCCCGGCGATCGCGGCCAGCATTCCGTCGATGTGACGGACCCACGGCACGACGTCGCCGTAGCCCAGGCGCAACCGGATCTCGCTGCGCATGTCGACGCGTCCGGCCAGGCCCTCGACGATGCGCACCACGTCCGGTGCCTCGCCGCGCTCGGGCATGAAGTCGGTGACCCGGACGGTTCCGCCCGGGGTGTCCCACGTCGACTCGAGGATCATCGTGTCCTCGCGGTACCTGCGGTGCGTACACGGGTCGGCGTCGCGAGGCGCGAGCCGCCAGTGGCCGTTGTGCTCCCCGCCGAGCAGCGCGGCGAACACGGCGTCGGAGTCGAACCGCGGGAAGCAGAGCCAGTCCAGCGAGCCGTTGCGCGCGATGAGCCCGGCCGACAACCGGTCGGAGATCAGCGCGTAGTCCTCGATCAACATCGCCATGGCCGCTCCCTACCCGCTCATACCCCGGCGACCCGAGCCGGGGCCGGTTCGCGACGGGCCGCCTCGCGGTCCGCGGCCTCCCGGCGGGCCAGGACGACGTACCCGCCCAGGGCGAGGCCAGCGAAGAGGAACCACTGGAAGGCGTACGCCAGGTGCGGGCCCTCAGTCGGTTCGGGCGCGGGAAGGAGTCGGGGCGCGGTGCCGGGCGAGGGTCGCTCCGCCACGAGCTCGACGTAGCCGCCGAAGACGTCATAGGGCAGCGTGCCGGCGATCGCCGGGACGTCGATCCGGGTCACCTGCCCGGGTGGCGGCTCGCCGGTGGTCGAGGCCGGCTCGCTGGGGCGGACCCGGCCGACGACCGTCACCCGGCCGCGCGGGGGAGCCGGCACCTTCGGCACCGCGGTCGGTGTGGCACCCCGGGGGACCCAGCCGCGGTTGACCAGCAGCGCGGGCCCGGCGTCGGTGACCAACGGGGTCAGCACGTGGAAGCCGACCTGACCCTCCAACAAGCGCGTACGTACGAGCAGTTGGTCGTCGACGTCGTACCCCCCCGTAGCCCGGATCCGCGTGAACTGGTCGGCCGCCGCCGGGCCGCGCCCCACTCGGAGCACGTCGGCGACGGCGACGGGCCTGGTGTCCAGTGTCCGCTCGAGCAGGTCGTTGCGCGCGTGCCGCTGGCTGAGCCGGTCGACCTGCCATGCCCCCATCGCGACGCAGCCGGTCGCCACGACGACGGCCACGGCCAGCAAGCCGGCCCAGCGCTGGGTAAGCAGGAACCGGTACGGCCCCTGCCGGAGGAAGCCGGCCACCCGCCAGACGGTAACCGGGCCCGGCCCCTTGCTGCCGACGTAGGGTGGGGGCGTGCTGGTCGACACCTTCGGACGCGTCGCGACCGACCTGCGGGTCTCGCTGACGGACAAGTGCAACCTGCGCTGCTCGTACTGCATGCCACCGGAAGGCCTGGAGTGGCTGCCCGGGCCGGACCTGCTCACCGACGACGAGATCGTCCGGCTGGTCTCGGTCGCGGTGGGTCAGGGGGTCGACGAGGTCCGGTTCACCGGGGGCGAACCGCTGCTCCGCCGGGGGCTGGTCGGCATCGTCGAGCGGGTGTGGGCGCTGTCCCCC
>JBOGDX010000204.1:0-5853 GCA_050743225.1 Actinomycetes bacterium
CTTCCGGGAGGACGGAATCCCAGGGGTGACCGCGACCTCGTAGTCTCCGGCGGGTGGACCGCCCGACCGACCACGAGGCCGACCTGGCCGCCGTACAACGCAGGACGGTTCGGGTCCTCGCCGCGGCCCAGGTGCTCGGCGGGGTCGGGGTGGGGAGCGGGATCGCGATCGGCGGGCTGATCGCAGAGGACGTGTCGGGCTCGACCGCCCTGTCCGGGCTCGCGCAGACCGCCACGGTCCTCGGCGCGGCGGTGGCCGCGCTGCCGATGGCCCGGCTGATGGCCTCCCGCGGCCGGCGCCCGGGCCTCGTCGCGGGCTACGCCGTGGCGCTCGTCGGTGCCGTCGTCGTCATCCTCGGTGCGGTCGTCGAGGTCTTCGCGCTGGTGCTGCTGGGGTCGGTCCTGCTCGGCTGCGGGACAGCGACCAACCTGCAGTCCCGCTACGCCGCGGCGGACCTCGCCGAGGCCGGGCACCGGGCGCGGGCGCTGGCCACGGTCGTCTGGGCCACCACCATCGGCGTGGTGCTCGGCCCTAACCTCACCGGGCCCGGCGGCGCGCTGGCCGAGGCCCTCGGGCTCCCCGTCCTGTCCGGACCGCTGCTGTTCTCGATCGCCGCGTTCGCCGTCGCCGCGGTCGTCGCCGAGGCGGCCCTGCGACCGGACCCGCTTCTGCTCTCCCGGCGGAGCCGTGGCGACGGCGCACACGAGTCCGGCCGATCGCCGTCCTTCGCCGAGTCGATGGCCGCCGTGACGGCGTCGCGCGCCGCGACGCTCGCGCTGGCCGCGGTCGCCCTGGCGCACACCGTGATGGTCTCCGTGATGGTGATGACACCGGTGCACATGCGCCACGAAGGAGCCACCCTCGACGTCGTCGGTCTCGTGATCAGCGCCCACGTCGCAGGGATGTACGCCCTCTCGCCGGTCGCCGGCCTGCTCTCCGACCGGCTCGGGCGGGTGCCGGTCATCGTCCTCGGCCAGCTGCTGCTGGTGGCCGCGGTCGCCGTGTCCGGCGGCGTGCCCGGCCACGCGCACGCCGCGCTCGGTGTCGGCTTGACGTTGCTCGGGCTGGGCTGGTCGTGCGCCCTGGTGGCGGGGTCGACGCTGCTCTCGGAGTCGGTCGGCGACCGGGTGCGGCCGGGAGTGCAGGGGGCGGCGGACTTCGTGATGGGCGCCTGCGGAGCGGCGGGCGGTGCGCTGGCCGGGGTGGTGGTGGCGGGACCGGGGTACGGCGTGCTCAACGCGCTCGCCGGCGTGCTCGTGTGTCCTGTGCTGGCCCTGGTCCTCGGACTCCGCAGGTCGCCGGCTCTGCCGCGGTGAGCCGTCTCGTGCGGAGTGAGTCAGGGGCGAGCGCGCACGCACCAGGCCGAGGCGGCGACCTCGAACGGCGCGGGCGGTAGCAGCTGCGCGCATCGGGTCCGCACGGCATCCCGTTGTGCGTCCTCGAGCCCGGCGACGTACGCCCCCGCCGGTCCGACGCCGAGCGTGAACGGCTCCCACCAGTCATCGAACGTCGGGAAGCGGACCGTGACGGTGAGCGTCGAGGGCTCGATCTGCCGCAGCCCGGCCGTGGCGCACAGCTCCGCGAGGTGACCCTCCCGCGCGCCGGGGAGGTCGGCCTCGTCGTGCGCACCCGGGTCGATGTCGTGAACGGCCCGCCAGAACGTGGCCAGCGGACCGCCGCCGCCGGCGTGATCCCACACAGACGCGGCGACCAGGCCGTCGGGGCTGGCGACTCGTGCCATCTCCCGCAGCCCCGACACGGGGTCGGACATGAAGTGCACCACCAGCTGGGCCAGGACGAGGTCGAAACCGTCATCGGGAAAGGGAAGGTGCTCGGCGACACCGGACCTCACGTCGACGGCGGGGAAGCGGGCACGCGTTGCCGACACGAACTGCTCGGACGGGTCGACCGCGGCGACGGCGGTGGCATCCAGTCGGTCCACGAGCAGCGCCGTCAAGGCACCGGGTCCGCACCCGACGTCGAGGGCGCGCTGGCCGGCGTGGACCTCTGCCAGCTCGACGAATTGGACTGCCAGCGGCTCGGAGAACCGGCCCATGAACCGGGCGTAGGCACCGGCGGTGACGTCGAAGGTCACCCGCCGAACCTAGTCCGGGGCATGCCTCGGACGGGTGTCGGCGTGTCGAGACGGGTCTCGAACACCTGTTCGGGTAGCGTCCACAGGTGACCGGGCATCCACAGCCCGGTCCGGCCCGGGCCGTTGTGTCCGGGGTCGGCTCTAGGTTTCCAGACGTGACGAAGAAGACGACCCGATCCTCATCCACCGGGATGGCAGCCATGGCTCCTGCAGCAGACCGCGACAAGGCGCTCGAGACGGCCCTCGCGCAGATCGACCGCCAGTTCGGGAAGGGCTCGGTGATGCGGCTCGGCGACGACATCCGGGCGCCCATCGAGGTCATCCCGACCGGCTCCATCGCCCTCGACGTGGCGCTGGGCATCGGCGGCCTGCCGCGCGGCCGGGTGGTGGAGATCTACGGTCCGGAGTCGTCGGGAAAGTGCCTAACCGCCGACACGTTCGTCTGGACCGACCGCGGGCTCGAGTCCATCGCGGAGTTGTTCGAGCGGGCTGGCCAGAAGGCGTCCTGCACCTCACGGGTGACGGATGTTGCGAACCAGGCCATCCGGATGGTCAACGAGCGCGGTGCGCTCGAGCAGGTCGCTGCGTTGACCCACAACAACCGTCGGCCTGTCCTGAAGATCCGGACCAGGTCGGGACGAGTCGTGACCGTCACGCACAACCATCCACTGCGGGTCATGAACGAGCGTGGATTCGTCGTGTGGCGAAAGGCTGGTGAACTGAAGACGGGGGACTTCCTCGTCTCGGGACTGTTCGGCGCTGTCGAAGCAGCGGGCGGCGACGGCCTCAGCGAGGACGAGGCTGTCTTGCTCGGTTACCTCGTCGCCGAGGGCACGCTCGGTCAGCGCAACGCGATCCGGTTCACGAACTGGGATCCCGAGGTCGCCGGGGAGTACACCGCGCTGATCGAGAGCCTGTTCGGGGTCACCGTCACTCATTACGACGGAAAGGAGCACTGCGTCTTCAACACCAAGCTCAGGGCGCAGTTCGCCGAGCGTTATGGCCTGGAGTACGTCAACGCGGCCGGCAAGACAGTCCCGCACTGCGTGCGGACTGCGGGACACAAGGCGCAGCGAGCGTTCCTGTCAGCCCTCTTCGAAGGTGACGGGTGGATCGATCCCACCTCGACCGTCGGGCTGGGCAGCGCCTCTGAGCGGCTCGTCCGTGAGGTTCAGCTGCTGCTTTACGGCCTGGGCATACCGGCGACCGTGTCATCCACCTTCAACAAGACCTACCAGCGCGACTACTGGACGGTGACGATCAACCCCGCCGTCACTCACCGCTTCCTCCAGGAGGTCGGCTTCCGATCCGAGCGTCGACGCCAGCAGGTCGCCAAGAACTTCAAGCCGACTCGGCGTGACCCTCAGTTCGAGAACATCCCACACGTCTCGGGGTTGTTGAAGGATCTCCGCGACGACTGCGGAGGAAGCCGTGAGTTCGACCGGATCGCCGGCGATCTCTTCCGGGTCGACCTGAACCTCGCCTGCTCACGCCAGCGGCTGATGAAGATCGTCGACTGGTTCGACCAGCGAGCGGGTCGGCTGTCGTCAAGCTGCCAGGCCATGGTCGAGCACCTTCGCTGGTTGGCGACTGCTCCTTACACCTACGAGCGCGTCGAATCGATCGCCGACGGGGGCGTTCAGCCGACGTTCGACGTCGTGCTTCCCGAGACGCACAGCTTCCTGGCCAACGGAGTGCTCTCGCACAACACGACAGTGGCCCTGCACGCGATCGCGAACGCGCAGAAGGCCGGCGGCATCGCGGCCTTCATCGACGCGGAGCACGCGCTCGACCCGGAGTACGCGGGAAAACTCGGTGTCGACACCGACGCCCTCCTGGTGTCCCAGCCCGACACCGGTGAGCAGGCGCTCGAGATCGCCGACATGCTGATCCGGTCGGGCGCCCTCGACATCATCGTGATCGACTCGGTTGCTGCCCTTGTGCCCCGCGCCGAGATCGAGGGCGAGATGGGCGACAGCCACGTCGGCCTGCAGGCTCGGTTGATGAGCCAGGCGCTGCGCAAGTTGACGGGTGCGCTGAGCAGCTCGAAGACGACCGCAGTCTTCATCAACCAGCTGCGCGAGAAGATCGGCGTGATGTTTGGCTGTATGTCCTATAACACCCGCGTCACGCTCGCCGACGGTACGCAGGAGAAGATCGGCAAGATCGTCAGCCAGAAGCTGCCGGTCGATGTGCTGTCCTACGACGTCGACGCGGGCAAGATCGTCCCCCGCAAGGTGACCAACTGGTTCGACAACGGTCCGACCGAGCAGTTCTTGCAGTTCACGGTGGAGCGCTCAGGTGGCAACGGCCGGGCGCAGTTCGCGGCGACTGCCAACCACCTGATCCAGACTCCGGGTGGGTGGCGTGAAGCCGGCGAGCTTCTCCCCGGAGACCGGGTGGTCCAGGCGGAGAGGGTTCGGCTGAGTGACCAGCAGTGGCAGGTCGTGCTCGGCGGCCTGATGGGTGACGCGAACCTCTCACCCAATCGCCGGGATCGCTTCGGGGTGCGGTTCCGGATGGGACACGGTGCCAAGCAGCTCGACTACCTGGACTGGAAGGTCGCTCTGCTCGGCAACATCGACTGCTCGCGCCGGACGAACGCCAAGGGCGCGTCCTTCGCGGACTTCTCCCCGCTTCCCGAGCTCGGCGAGCTGCAGCGCGTCGTCTACTTCGGCGACGGGAAGAAGCACCTCACCTGGGACTACCTGAAGGCGCTGACTCCGCTGGCGCTGGCGATCTGGTACATGGACGACGCGTCCTTCACGGTCGGGTCGAAGGGAGTGCAGGCGCGGACCGCTGGTGGCACCGGGCGGGCGGAGATCTGCATCGAGGCGATGAGCCCTGGGTCGCGGGACCGACTGGTCGACTACCTGCGTGACACCCACGGCCTCGAATGCAACGTGGCTGCTCGGGGGGTGCAGCAGAAGGCGGTGCTGCAGTTCACCACGGCGGCAACCGCGCGCCTTCAGGAGCTCATCGCGCCCCACGTCCACCCGTCGATGGACTACAAGCTGCTGCCTCGCTTCCGCGGCCGGTTCGCGGTGGAACCGCAGTTCGTGCAGGCTGAGCTACGACCGGTGCCGGCGCGCATCCTCGACGTGCACGTCAAGCCCCGGACGAGGTCCATGCACCGCTTCGACATCGAGGTGGAGGGCACGCACAACTACTTCGTCGACGGCGTGATGGTGCACAACAGCCCCGAGACGACCTCGGGTGGTCGCGCGCTGAAGTTCTACGCGTCGGTCCGGCTGGACGTGCGGCGCATCGAGACGCTCAAGGACGGCCAAGAGGCGGTCGGCAACCGGGTCCGGGTCAAGGTCGTGAAGAACAAGGTGTCCCCGCCGTTCCGGCAGGCAGAGATGGATCTGCTGTTCGGCCAGGGCATCAGCCGCGAGGGCGGCCTGATCGACATGGGCGTCGAGCAGGGCTTCGTGCGCAAGTCCGGCGCCTGGTACACCTACGAGGGCGACCAGCTCGGCCAGGGCAAGGAGAACGCACGGGCCTTCCTGCGCGACAACCCGGACCTGGCCGACGAGCTGGAGAAGCGGATCAAGGAGAAGCTCGGGGTCGGGCCGACCGTCGACGCTCCGGCCGACGAGGCCACCGACATCGACTTCTAGTGGGCACCGCGATTCGTCGACGTGACCCCGCGACGAGGATGACCGCGATGCCGCGAGCGACGTCGAAGCCACGCGACGAGCCGGCCGATCCTGAGGTCCCGGATGCCGATCCGGAGGCGGTGGGTCGCAGAATCC
>JBOGDX010000205.1:0-5820 GCA_050743225.1 Actinomycetes bacterium
GCCGTCACGTGACCGGCACCACGACGCGTCAACCGCACCCGACGGCGGGCCCGTTCCGCGCCGGGTTCGTGGCGTTCGTCGGGCGGCCGAACACCGGGAAGTCGACGCTCACCAACGCCCTCGTCGGCGACAAGGTCGTCATCACCTCCAGCAAGCCGCAGACGACGCGGCGCGTGGTGCGCGGCATCGTCCACCGACCCGACGCGCAGCTTGTCGTGGTCGACACCCCCGGTCTGCACCGGCCCCGCACCCTGCTGGGGGAGCGGCTCAACGCCGCGGTCCGGTCGGCCTGGGCCGAGGTGGACGTCGTCGGCCTGTGCGTGCCCGCCGACGAGAAGGTCGGCCCCGGCGACCGGTTCATCGCCCGCGAGCTCTCCTCGCTCGCCAGGGTCGCGCCGGTAGCAGTGGTCACCAAGACCGACCGGGTGCCCAGGGAGCGGGTGGCCGAGCAGCTGGTCGCCGTGAGCGAGCTGGGCCAGGCGGCGGGCATCGACTGGCGGCACGTCGTGCCGGTGTCGGCCGTGTCCGGCGACCAGGTCGGGCTGCTCGCCGACCTGGTCTCGGAGCTGATGCCGGAGTCGCCGCCGCTCTACCCGGATGGTGAGCTGACCGACGAGCCGGACCAGGTGCTGGTGGCCGAGCTGATCCGCGAGGCCGCGCTCGAGGGGGTCCGGGACGAGCTGCCGCACTCGATCGCCGTCGTGGTCGAGGAGATGCGAGCGCGCGAGGACCGACCCGCGGACCGGCCGCTGCTCGACGTGCATGCCTACCTCTACGTAGAGCGCGACAGCCAGAAGGCCATCGTGATCGGCCCGAAGGGTGCCCGGCTGCGGTCCATCGGCGCGACCGCGCGCGGCCAGATCGAGGCACTGCTCGGCACCCAGGTCTACCTCGACCTGCACGTGACCGTCGCCAAGGACTGGCAGCGCGACCCGCGCCAGCTGCGGAAGCTCGGCTTCTAGGGGCCGCTCGGGTGGTCGGCGCCGGTTGTGTCGCCCTGGCGCCGGGTGTACCTATGACATGACGGGACTGGCTCCTTGGGAGCAGACATGGCGCTCGGCAGGCTTGGCAATGACGTGGCCAGCGATGACCTCCGGCGGCAGAGACGCAGGGCCGCCTGTCGCGCGGCACTGATCACGATCATGGCGGCGTCGCTGCCGCTCATACCCATGGCGATGCCCGCCGACGCCCAGGTGCAGCTGACCGTCGACAGCACCCTGGACGAGCCGGACGCCAACGTGGGCGACGGCCTGTGCCTCTCCACGTCCTCAGGCAAGTGCACCCTGAGGGCGGCGCTCCAGGAGATCGACACCGGCGGGACGGTGACGGTGCCGGCCGGGCTCTACGTGCTCACCATCGCGCCCGGCACGGAGTCCGACGTGGGTCAGGGGCCGCACCCCGACAAGGGCGACCTCGACATCTCCAACGAGGTGACGATCAACGGCGCGGGAGCGGATCGCACGATCATCGACGGCACCGGAACCCATCGCATCTTCGACATCCACGGGCCCGCCGGGAACGCCCACATCAACAAGGTGACCCTGCGCAACGGCCTGGCCGACTTCAGCGGCTTCACCCAGCACGTCCACGGCGGCATCATCCACAACCACGGCACGTTCGAGCTGTTCGAGAGCACCCTCAGCGGCGGCCTGGCGAACACCACCACGTGGGGCGGCGGCGGCATCACCAACGCCGGCACCGCGACGCTGCGGAACGTCACCATCGCCAGGAACACCACCACCAACTTCGGCGGCGGGATCGAGAACCTCGGCACCATCACCCTGCTCTACGTGACGCTGACCGAGAACTCGTCCCCGTCGAACCAGGGAGCCGGCATCGCGGCTCGCTCCGGGACGGCCACCGTCGGAAACACGATCCTGGCCAACAACGCCGGAGGAAACTGCTTCTTCACTAGCACCGCCAACCTGCAGTCGGCCGGCTACAACCTGCAGGACAACGCCGCCTGCCCGTTCCTGAGCACCGGCGACCAGGTCGGCACGCCGCTGCTCTCCCCGCAGAACAACAACGCGGGCTCCATCTGGGTCTACGCGCTGCAGGCGGGCAGCCCTGCCCTCGACAAGGCCAACCCGCTCGTCTGCCCGTCCACCGACGAGCGCGGCGTCACGCGGCCGCAGGAAGGCGACGGGGTCTCGCCGGCGTTCTGCGACATCGGCGCCTACGAGCTCGCTCCCCCCGCGGTTACCTGCGACGGACAGACCGCGGTGATCGTCGGCACCGCCGGCGACGACGAGATCCAGGGCACGCAGGGCCCGGACGTGATCGCCGGTCTCGGCGGCAACGACGAGATCGAGGGCCGCGGCGGCGCGGACAGGATCTGCGGAGGCACAGGCAGCGACGAGCTGGAAGGCGACGACGGGAACGACCGCCTGTTCGGTCAGCAGGGCAACGACACGTTGCTGGGTGGCGCGGGCAACGACCGTCTGGCCGGTGGCCCGCAGACCGACCGGTGCGTGGGAGGCGGCGGCACGAACACCAAGATCAGCTGCGAGCGCTGAGCCGCCGCGGGGCAAGGCTCGCGGTCAGCACCCAGAGCGGGAGCAGCGCCAGCGGCAACGAGTAGAAGCTGAGCAGCTGGGCCGCCGCGACGACGTACCCACTCGCAGCTACCCATTCGGGCATGGTCGCGGTGCGCGCGCCGAGCCGCGCGACCAGCCAGACCGCCAAGGCCGCACTGAGCGCGGCCGGTACCATCAAGACGACATAGCCCAGCTGCGGGAGCAGCTCCTGGGCCTCGCGGATCCCCGGGTCCCCGGTGACCTGACCGAAGCCGACGCTGAGCGAGACCGTGGCCAGCGCCGCGGAGGCCAGGCCGACGAGGGCCGCGAACACCGCCGCCGCCAGACGGGCCGTCCGGGCGTCGGTGGCCGTCGCGGAGTCGTCGTCGGCACCCGCAGTCGCGCGCACCGTGAACGCCAGGAACGCAAGTCCCGACCCGACGAGCAGGTACGCGCCCAAGGCGTGCCGAAGCCGCTCCGGGGCGGTGTCGAAGTACGGCGGAAAGCTCTCGGCGTCGTCGGCGAAGGCTCCGACCAGCTCGCCGAGCAGCACGGTCAGCGCCAGCGTGAACAGGACGGCGAAGCCGATACCGTAGCCGCGCGCGGCACGAAGGTCGGGGGCACCAGAGGCCACAGCGCGATGGTAGGTGCCGCCGCACCGGGGCTGCGTCCAGGATGCGGGACGCGCCCGGGCGGGGCGAACAACGGCCGGCCGACCGTCGTACCCTCGGGTCCGTGCGGATGCGCCTGCTCCTTCTCGGCCGCCGCGGCGAGGCTTCCCTCTAGAGGCCGGTCACCCTCGCCGCGGAGTGCTCACCTGTCCCGGTCAGCCCCCGCGAGACCCCGAGAGTGGCCCCGATGAACGACGTACCCAACGCCCAGCAACCGTCCGGCATGCCGATCCACCGCTACGCGCCGTACGTGCCCGTCGAGCTGACCGACCGTGCGTGGCCCGACGCGCAGATCACGCAGGCACCGCGCTGGTGCGCCGTCGACCTCCGTGACGGCAACCAGGCGCTGATCGACCCGATGAGCCCCGCCCGGAAGCGGCGCATGTTCGAGCTGCTCGTGCGACTGGGCTACAAGGAGATCGAGGTCGGCTTCCCGTCGGCGAGCCAGACGGACTTCGACTTCGTCCGCCAGCTCATCGAGGAGGACCTCGTCCCCGACGACGTGGTCCTCCAGGTGCTCACCCAGGCCCGGGACGCGCTGATCGAGCGGACCTTCGAGTCGATCCGCGGCGCGAAGCAGGCGATCGTGCACCTCTACAACTCCACGTCGACCCTGCAACGCCGCGTGGTGTTCGGCCTGCCTCGCGAAGGCATCGTCGACATCGCGGTCCAGGGGGCCCGGCTGTGCCAGAAGCTCGCGGAGCGACATGAAGGTGACGCGCCCGGGTCCGTTGTTCTCTTCGAGTACTCGCCGGAGTCCTACACCGGCACCGAGCTCGAGTTCGCCGCCGAGGTCTGCAACGCCGTCAACGACGTATGGCAGCCCACCCCCGACCGAAAGGCGATCGTCAACCTGCCCGCCACGGTCGAGATGGCAACGCCCAACGTCTACGCCGACTCCATCGAGTGGATGCACCGCCACCTGGCCCGCCGCGACTCGGTCGTGCTGTCACTGCACCCGCACAACGACCGCGGCACCGCTGTGGCCGCGGCCGAGCTGGGGTACCTGGCCGGGGCGGACCGCATCGAGGGCTGCCTGTTCGGCAACGGCGAACGCACCGGCAACGTGTGCCTCGTGACGCTTGGCATGAACCTGTTCTCCCAGGGGATCGACCCGCAGATCGACTTCGGCGACATCGACGAGATCCGCCGCACCGTGGAGTACTGCAACCAGCTGCCGGTGGGCGAGCGCCACCCCTACGGCGGCGATCTCGTCTACACCGCCTTCTCGGGCTCCCACCAGGACGCGATCAAGAAGGGCCTCGAGTGGATGGAGCGGGACGCCGCGCAGGCCGGGGTCCCAGTCGGCGACTTCCGCTGGGCGGTGCCCTACCTGCCGATCGACCCCAAGGACGTCGGACGCAGCTACGAGGCCGTCATCCGGGTCAACTCGCAGTCGGGCAAGGGCGGCGTCGCCTACGTGATGAAGACCGAGCACCAGCTCGACCTCCCGCGGCGGCTGCAGATCGAGTTCAGCCAGGTCATCCAGGCGCGGACCGACGCGTCCGGGGGAGAGGTGTCACCGGCGCAGATGTGGGAGGCGTTCGAGGCCGAGTACCTCACCCGGCGTACGCCCGTAGCGCTGAACACCCACCACACGTCGTCGGCCGACGGTGAGGACGACCAGCTCGACGTCAGCGTCGTCGTCGGCGGCGACAAGACGGCGCTGATCGGTCGCGGTAACGGGCCGATCGCGGCGTTCGTGGACGCGCTGGCCTCGATCGGCCACGACGTGCGGGTCCTGGACTACGCCGAGCACGCGCTCTCCGCCGGTGGTGACGCCCGAGCGGCTGCCTACGTGGAGTGCGCGATCGGCGAGCGGATCCTGTGGGGGGTCGGCACCGACGCGAACATCGTCACCGCGTCGCTGAAGGCGGTCGTCTCGGCGGTGAACCGCGCGGCGGCCTGACGGTCAGGACGCCCGCTCGGCGGCGTAACCGGTCGCGACCCGGCGGAACCCGACCCGTTCGTAGACCCGCGCGACGTCGCCGGAGCTGGCGGTGAGGAAGACGGTCGACACGCCGATCGCGGCGGCGTCGTCGACCAGTGCCGCAGTCACCGCGGCTTCCAGGCCCTGCCGCCTGGCTGCCGGCAGGGTCGCCACCCCGCCCACCTCGGTGACACCGTCTACCGGCATCGTGCGACCGGTCGCGAGGACTCCCTCCCGCTCGCTCTCGGCCACCGCAACCCTCAGCGCGCCCTCGGCGAGCAGGTCCAGGTCGCGCTGCTCTGCCGGTCGGCGCGCGGCGTCGCGCTCGGCCGGGCCGGCTGCGCCGAGCTCGGTGCCGGCGGCCGCGAACGACACGTCGGCGACCGCGCGCGCCGCGACGACCTGGTCGGCGTCGGCGGGTGTGAGTAGACGGACGGTCACGTCCGGAGGGACCTCGGGTGCGCCGCTCGACAGGTCGCCGTCGAGGACCAGCAGCGGGATCTCCTCGATTTGCAGAGACCCCTCGGCCTGGACGGCGCCCAGCAGCGCCGGCGTGGTCTCGTGCACCCACTCCACAACCTCGGGCAGTCCCAGGGCTGCGAGCCGGGCCGTCGCGGACGCGACCGCCGCGGCGTCGAACGGTCCGTCGCCACCGAGCCGCGGTCGCGCGTAGTAGACCCATCCGCCGGCCTCGCCGATGAAG
>JBOGDX010000206.1:0-5811 GCA_050743225.1 Actinomycetes bacterium
GTCCCGCGCGGCGAGGGGGGCCGGGCGCGGGACCGCCGGCGGCTCGGGGGCCACCGTCGGTGTCGGGTGGCTACGGGAGGAGCTTGTAGCCGGCCTCGTCGACGGCGGCGGCGATGTCGGACTGCTCGACGGGCTGGTCGGTTGAGACGGTGATGGTGCCGGCCTCGACGTCGACGGCGACGGCCTGGACGCCGGGGACAGCGCTGACCTCGGTCGTGACGGCGTTACGGCAGTGGTCGCATGTCATGCCCTCGACCTGGAAGGTCGTGGTGCCGACGAAGGTCGCGGTGGCGTTGGTGGTCATGTGGTTCTCCTGGGTTCGGATGGTGCGTGCAATGTGCTCAGGGTCGCTGGGACCGCTGTCCGGTCGCTGTCTGCCGTGACTAGTGGCCGGACAGTGGGGCTCGGGCGTGGCTCGGGGTGCGGTGCCGCCCCGGCGTCTAGTGGTGCATGTGCATCGCGGCGGCGCCGTCCATCCGGGCGGCCGGCATCCGTAGGTACGCCGCGACACCGAAGGCGACCGCAAGGACGGCGGCCGCGATGAACGCGGCGGTGAACCCGTCGACCACCCCGGCTGCGTCCGTGAGGCTTCCGGCCCCGGTCGCGACCGCGGACAGGACCGCGACGCCGAGGGCGGCACCGACCTCGTGTCCGGTCATCAGGAACCCGGACGCCATCCCGGCGTGCTGGGCGGGGATGCCGGCCATCGAAGTGACGGCGACTGCGACGAACACCAGGCCGACACCGAACCCGAGGACGAGCATGCCGGGCAGGAGGTCAGTCGCGAACCGGGCGTCCGCCCCGACCAGGGACAGCAGCGCGGCACCGCCCGCGACGAGGACGAGACCGCCGACGGCGATGTTCCGCGGCGCGGTCTTGGCCAGCAGCTTGCTGGCCAGGTGCGTGCCGACAGTGATGGCCAGAGCCAGCGGCAGGAACGCGACACCGGCGCGCAACGCCGAGTACCCCATCACGGTCTGAAAGAAGATGCTGGTCAGGAACACGGCGCCGACGAGCAGCGCGGTCGCGCCGAGCATCACGGTCGTGCCGGACACCAGCGTGCGGACCTTCCAGGTGTGCGACGGGACCAGCGGACGGGCAGCGCGGCGCTCGATGCGGACGAACGCGGCGAGCAGCCCGGCGGAGGCGGCGAACGCGACCAGGGCGCGGGCGGAGACCCACCCGTGCGCGGAGGTGGCGGCGAGGCCGTACATGAGGGCGCCGAGGCCGCCGATGACGGTGAAGGCGCCGGGCAGATCGAACTGGGCGAAGCCGGCGCGGGCGACGGTGTCCTTCGGGAGGACCTTGAGGCCCACGGCGAAGGCGACGACGCCGATGGGGACGTTGACCCAGAAGATGAGCTGCCAACCAAACCAGGTGGTCAGCGCCCCGCCGAACAGGACGCCGGCGGCGACACCGAGGCTGCCGACCGCACCCCACAGGGCGAGCCCCCTGGTGCGCTGGGCCCCGGAGTAGGTGGTCATCACCAGTGACAGTGCGGCGGGGGTCATGAGGGCTGCGCCGAGGCCCTGGGTGGCGCGGGCGGTGACGAGCTCGGTGGCGCCGTTCGCGGAGCCGCTGAACAGGGACGCGCCGGTGAAGACGGCCAGGCCGGTGAGGAACACCCGGTGTCGGGGCAGCAGGTCGGCGATGCGGCCGCCGAGCAGCAGGCCGCCGCCGGAGAGCAGCAGGTAGGCAGTGACGAGCCACTGCAGGTCGCTGCTGCCGAGGCGGAGCGACTCACCGATGGCCGGCAGTGCGGTGTTGACGACAGAGATGTCGAGGACGACGAGGATCTGGGCGGTGAGGGCGAGGACGAGAACGGCCCACGACCGGCGGGGCTCGGCATCGGTGTCCGGCTCGCCGTGCGGTGTGACGTCCGGTGCGGTGAAGGTGGGTGCGGTATCGGCGGTGCGCATCGGGACTCCTGGGTTCGGTGCTGCGGCAGGTGCGGGACGAGTCGAGCTGGGCATGTTTGCCGTGCTCGTCGTGCTCATCGGGTGACCAAGGGGGTGCCGGTACGTACCGCCGTGACGACCTCGGTGATGGCGCGGACTGAGTCGGGCAAGCCGTTCGCGTCGTCGAGGAGGCCGACGTGGGTGGTGTCCGCGGTCCAGTGGGTGCTGTTGGTGGACAGGGCGGCCATTTGGTCCTGGGCGGCGGCCCAGCCCTTCGTGCCGTCGGCGTTCTCCCGGGCGGTGACGACGGCCAGCGGCTTCGGGTCGAAGCTGGTCAGCGCCTGAGCCTGGCTGAAGACG
The DNA here is from genome assembly GCA_050743225.1 of Actinomycetes bacterium. Classification (GTDB taxonomy): domain Bacteria; phylum Actinomycetota; class Actinomycetes; order JACCUZ01; family JACCUZ01; genus JBOGDX01. Next base: position 2,259 of record JBOGDX010000206.1, read on the forward strand.
TTCAGAAGCTGGGCCTGCTCCTCGCGCATGTTGTTGGCGCCGCGGGGGCTGGTCGCGAAGGCCCGGACCTCCGCAGCCGCCTCCGGCGTGAGGGCGGTTGCGGTCGAGGCGGGGATGAGGTGCAGCGCGCCGACCCGACCCAGGGCGGGCATCACGGGCAGCAGGCGGCGCATCATCGCGTAGGTGCCGGCGAAGTCGGGCTGGTCGGTGTACTGGTGCGGGCTGGACGAGTCGAGCAGCACCATCCCGGCGACCTGGGCCGGGTAGCGGGCAGCGTAGGTCAAGGCGAGTGTGCCGCCGGAGGAATGCCCGGCCAGCACATACGGGCCGTGCTCGCCGGCGCGGGACAGCAAGGCGTGCAGGTCTCCGGCGACCTCGCGGCCGTCCTGGGGGCTGTCGGCGTCGTCGCTCCAGCCCTGCCCGGCGCGGTCGTAGGCGCAGACCCGGGTGGTCCCAGAGACCTGCGCGGTGACGGCGCTCCACAGCGGCGTGATCTCGTTCAGGCCGTTCTGCAGGAGGACGGTGGGGCTGCCGGTGCCCCGGCAGTCCAGGTGCAGCCGGTGCCCGCCGACGTCGTACAGCGCGCCGGTCATCTCGAATCGGCCGCGGTCGTGGTCCAGCGTGATGGTCTCCACGGCGCCCGCGACGGCGGTGACCGTCACCAGGCCGATCACCGGGTACAGCAGCCAGTGGGACCTGCCCGTGGTGGCGCGGCGGGCGGCGCGCGCCATCCAGACGGACAGGACGAGCGCGGCCGGCGGCCACACCCACCCGGCAGCGGTAAGGGTGCCGTTGCCGGGGCTGACGGCGAGCAGGGCGACTCCGGTGACGGCCATCACGGCGGCCGGGACGACGGCCCAGCGCTGCGGCTGGCTGGTCCACCGGGTGGTGAGCAGCGCGAGCAGCGCCCAGCCGGAGGCCAGGCCGACCAGGCCGGCGCCGGTTATGACGGGCTCGGTGGCGCCGGCAAACACGACCAGCACGAGAACGAGGGTGGTCACCAGCCCGCTGAGCATGGAGGCGGCGACCACGACGGCGAACGGGACGCGGCGGCGACCGCCTGTTGCGTCGCCTGCGGTGACGTCACCGGCGGGGTGGTCGGCAGTAGTAAGGGCGGTGGTCGTCATGGCGGTCTCGCTTCCGGGAGGGTGGTGCGTTCGAGCGGCGTGCGGTACTCGTTTAGCGTGGGCGCGACGGCCGGGGCTCGCCCCGGCCGAATGACCGGGTTCCCGCCGCTCAGCCGCGCAACGGTGCGGTCTTGATGGCCAGGTCGAACGCCCCGTACCGGTGGAGGAACTGGGCGCGGCCGTCCGGCACCCGGGTCGCCTCGGTCCGGAACGCGGCGGAGAACTCCCGCTTGAACCCGGCCCGCGGGTGCGCGGTCACGATCGCCGCGAGCAGGTCGGGTGGGAGCTGCCAGGAGCGGACGCCGACGACGTCGAGGCCGGCGCCGGCCGAGAGCAGGTACGCGACCGGGCCGTGTGCCAGGGTGACGCCCGGGCTGTAGTGCAGCGTGATGGCGGTCCGCAGCGTGTCGGTGGCCGCGGTGGACAGTCCGACCTGCTCGGCGACGTCGCGGGCGGCGCGGGCGCTGGCCAGCGTGAAGTCGACCTGCGGGGTCGGGGTCGGCAGCCCGACGTCGTGCAGCAGCGCGGCTGCGAACAGCACCTCCCGGTCCACGTCCAGGTTTTCCAGCTCGCCGAGGGCGACGCCGAACGCGTACGTCCGGTAGGAGTGGCCCAGCAGCGCCGGGCTGAGCCGGCGACGGGCGACGTCTTCGGCCGCGCGGGTCAAGGCCGAGTCCGGCAGTGGGCGCGCGCCGACGTTCGCCCCCCGGCGGCCGGAGTTGATTCGAAACAGCATCGACAGCCGGCCGGCCGCGTTGCGCGCGTGCGTGCCGGCCAGCGGCCGCAGAAGGCTGCGCCGCTCGGCGGCGGTGAGCCGTCCGTCGGTGCGTTCGGTCCAGGCGTAGGTGCCGAGGTCCGTCGATGGGCGCATGCGGTCTCCCGGATGGATGCGGCGTTTGGCCGGTCCGCCCGGCACGGAGGTGTGCCGAGGCATCCCACGGTCGCGGCGCCGCATGCCGGTCGCCCCGGCCAAAGCGCCAGGGTCCGGGATCTCGGGAGCTGAGTGCACGGTCACGGGTTCACGCATCCGGCGGTCGTGACCTGGTCGAACCAGGTGGCGGTCGTGAGGAGCTCGTGCAGCGCGAGCAGGTCGTCGCGGGTCAGGGGTGCGCCCGCTTGGGGATGCTCGGGGTGCGGCGGCAGGGCTTCGGGCGTGGCGTCGTCGAGCAGGCTGGCGCCGGCGGTCACCAGGGTCAGCAGAGCGGGCCAGTCGAGGCGTGCAGTGCTCAGGTCGGCGCAGCTGTCGCAGGCCCAGGCGACAGTGCCGGCCGTGTCACCGCTGCCGGCGGCGGTCTCGGCGTCCGCGTCGATACCGAGGCATCCGGTCGTGCCGGGGCCGTCGTCGACGACGACGGAGACAAGAAGCGCGTCGACCGGGACGGTGCTGTCAAGGCCGCACACCTGGCAGGTGATGGAGACGAACGTTGCGGTGGTCATGATGGCTCCTCTCGCGTGGCCTCACCGTCGGGCGGTGGCCTGTCCCGGGCCTGTCGCTGCGTCCCGCGTTATGCGCCGCCTCGGACAGCGTCCGGACAGCGCCCCAGCGCAAGGTCCGGGGACCGCCCGACCTGCCGCAGGAGCAGGTGAAGGGCCTCGAGACGTCAGACCTGGCCGTTGTGCCGGGGCGACGCTGCCCCTCCCGGCCGCAGTCTCGAGCTATCCCGCTTCACCAGCCGCAGACCGAAGGAGCCCGCCATGTTCGCCATTGCCATCGTCATCGTCATCGTTTTCGCCGCCGTCGTCGCCCGCCTCGTGACCGTGGTCCGCAACGACCGGTCGCTGACCGTGCCCCGTTCGCACAACCACGAGCTCGAGTCGCGGTCCGCCGGCCTGTTCCGCGCCGTCTGACGTGAGCGCCCGCGGAAGCAGGCGCGACCGGCCCAGCACTGCCGGCTGCCCGCCGCCCGCACCGATCACCGCCCATCCCCCAGCCTCCGGAGCCACCATGCAGACCCAAAACCGTCCCAACCACGTCGAGGTGCTCGTCATCGGCGCCGGACAGGCCGGTCTCGCCGTGGGCTGGCACCTGCGCGAGCAGGGCATCCGGTCGTTCCTCCTGCTCGACGCCGGTCCGGAGGTCGGGCACGTGTGGCGCACCCGCTGGGACTCGCTGCGGCTGTTCACGCCGTCCGAGTACGACGCCCTGCCCGGCATGCCGTTCCCCGCCCCGGCCGGCACGTACCCGACCAAGGACCAGGTTGCGGACTACCTGCGCGGCTACGCGGCCGCGTTCGCGCTGCCGGTCCGTCTGAACACCCGCGTCAACCGGCTCAGCAAGGTCGGTGACACGTTTGTCGCCGACACCTCGACCGGCACGGTCACCGCCTGTCAGGTCGTGATCGCGACCGGCCCGTTCCAGACCGCGGTCATCCCGGAGATGGCCGCGGGACTCGCCGCCGACGTCGTGCAGGTGCACTCCGCGGACT
>JBOGDX010000207.1:0-5800 GCA_050743225.1 Actinomycetes bacterium
GCGGGGTCGCGGTTCGCGGTCCCCAGGAGCGCGGCGATCTTGCCGCCGGCGGGGACGGTGACGCCGCCCACGGTGACCGCCTCGCGGGCCGTGCGCTCGAAGAGCTGCAGGGGCGAGTCGAAACGCAGCATCTCCTCGACCGCCGGCGGCACGAGCGACGGGTCCGACCGCACCCGGTCGAGCTGGTCGGGCCGGTCGAGCAGTGCCACGACACCGTTGCCGAAGGCGTTCACCGACGCCTCGTGGCCGGCGTTGAGCAGCAGGATGGCCGACGCGACGAGCTCTTCGCCGGACAGCTTGTCGCCGCTGTCCTCCGCGGCCACCAGGTGGCTCACGAGGTCGTCCCGCGGCGCCGCGCGGCGGATGTCGGCCAGCCTGCGCATGTACTCGGCGAACTCGGCGGCGGCGGCCACCGCCCGGTCTTCCGTGTCGGACGTCCGGCCGTACTCGTACATCGCCACGATGGCGGCCGACCAGGGACGCAGCAGGTGGCGATCCTCCTCGGGGACGCCGAGCAGCTCCGCGATGACCGCCACCGGCAGCGGCTCGGCGTAGTCGGCGATCAGGTCGAAGCCGGCCTCGATGTCGACCCTGGACAGGAGGGCCTCCGTCATCTCCTGGACCCTGGGCCGCAGCCGTTCGACATGGCCGCGTGCGAAGGCCTTCGCGACCAGCGACCGCAACCGGGTGTGCGCCGGAGGCTCGTTCTCCATCATCTGGTTGCGGTGCAGCGAGTTGAACGGCTCGAAACGGTCGGCCGGCTGCTTGTCCGTCCAGATCCGGCCGAAGCGCCGGTCGCGCAGCACCTGGTTGCAGTGCTCGTAGCTCAGGAGCAGCCACAGGCCCGTCTGCTCGTGCCAGCTCACAGGGCCGCTCTCGCGCAGCGCGTCAAGCGTCGGATACGGGTCGGCCAGGAAGTCGGCCCCGCCGAGGTTCAGCACGTGGCCGCCGACTGCTGCGTCGCTCGGCACGTGGGACGTCACGGCGTCACCGTAGGTCCCGGTGGCGTCGTGAGCGGTCTCATCCATCGTTCCGGTCGGGCCGTGGCCCGAGACCGGCGGGCGAGGGTCACCTCCTCGTCCAGCATGCGCCGGGCGCCGTGCACGTCTCGGTGCGCCGCGCTCACCTTCACCGGACCGGGGGTCGTGTCCACGTGCAGGGTTGCCAGCCCGAGGGCCCGCTGCAGCCAGCCCTGGCTGAGTCGGACGCTCTGCACCTTCTCGTGCGGGACGACGTCGGTCTCCCGGCGCAGCCGGCCACGCCGGGCGACGAAGACCTGGTCGTCGGCACCGGCCGCCAGGAAGCGCCACTGGACGGGGTCGAGCCACCGCGCCGAACGGGGTACGCCGGCAAGGGCCACGGTCGAGATCTCAACGCCCGGCAGCACCAGGGAGAGGACCCGCATGGCCTCCTCTCGTGGGGCGACCGGCAGCAGAACCGACGCATGCTGCTGACCCTCTCCGACGTACCCGGCGACGTTCGCCTCCACCCGGCACCACCCGCGCGGCCGCCACAGCGGCGGCTCGACGAGGCGCACCGCCTGCACCCTGCCCGGCGGCACCGTCTGCGAGCGCGTCTCGAGCAGTCCCCTGCGCAACCGCAGGCCGTCCGGAGACTCGGCGACCGTGAAGTCGAACTGGCCGGCGATGCCGTTGAAGAGCACCGGTCCGGCCCCGAGCAGGAACGGCACGGCCAGGCCGAGCACGGCCACCTCGCCGGTGACTGCGAACAGCACAAGGAGCCCGACCCCGAGAACCAGACCCGTAATGACGAACCCGGACCGCAGCTGCGCCTCCACCAACCGGGCGAGCGGCACCTTGAGCAGGATCCGCTCCGGCGCCTCCGGTGCGTGATCCTCGCCGTGCTCGATGCCGGCGGCCCGGGCCAGCAGCTCCGCGCGCAGCCGCTGCGTGCCCTCGTCGGACAGGTAGGCGAGCGGCGCCTCCGACGACGACCCGCCGGCGACCTCGAGCCGCAGCTCGGCCAGGCCGAGCGCCCGCGCGACGAGGGGTCGCACGACCTCGACCGCCTGCAGCCGGTCCAGCCGCACTCGTCGTGAGCGTCGGAACAGCACTCCCGTCTCGAGCAGGAGATCCTCCGGTCCGATCCGGTAGTGCGTGGAGCGCCACGACAGCCAGCCATAGCCGATCGCGACGGGGATGCTCGCGGCGACGGCGGTGAGCAGCCAGCCGAGCTCCAGGTCGCTGTAGGCCTGCTGGATGGCGATGGCGACGACGGCCGCGAACACCTTCCAACCCCGCAGGATCGGTGTCAGGGGATGCAGCCGCCGGAAGTCGTCGGGCACCTCAGATGCCCGCCGCGGTTGCCTCGCCCCGCGCCGCCAGCCGGTCGCGCAGTCGAGCCGCCTCGGTGGGAACGAGTCCCGGGATGCTGGCGTCGGTAGCGGCCGCGGCCGTGTGGAGCTGGACGGTGGACAGGCCGAACCGTCGGTCCAGTGGGCCGGCCGTCACGTCGACGAACTGCATCCGGCCGTAGGGCACCACAACGAGCTGCCGGCGCAGCACACCTCGGGTGACCAGCAGGTCGTCGGCCCGCTCGGCGTACCCCCACGACCTGACGGTCCGGCCCACCACGAGCCAGGCCCAGCCGAGCAGCACGATCGCGACGACGCCCGCGAGCACTGTGAGCCAGACCGGTGCCGTCAGGGCGAGGAACACCGTGGCGGCGAGCGCCACCGGCACCCAGAACGCGAGCAGCCCGATCCGGCGCACCGTCGCCAGCCGGGGCGACACGCGCACCCACGGCTCGCCCGGCGGGTCGAACGGCTCCACCCCGACGACGCTACCCGTGGGGCTGATGCGCTGCGGCAGACCCTCCGGTCGCGCTCCGCCTAACGCTCGTCCCTCGCTCCGGACGTCGCCGCTCACGCCAGGCCTGGCAGACTCGGCCGGGTGACCACCGAGAGGACGGTCGGGATCGGCGCGGGCGCCGACCTCGTCTCCGTCGGAAGCGGCGGCGAGGCGCGGCTGGCGACGCAGGACATGGTCCTCAACATCGGCCCGCAGCACCCGTCCACCCACGGTGTGCTGCGGTTGCGGCTGCTGCTCGACGGCGAACGCATCGTGCACGCCGAGCCGATCGTCGGCTACATGCACCGCGGGGCCGAGAAGCTGTTCGAGGTGCGGGACTACCGGCAGATCATCGTGTTGGCGAACCGCCACGACTGGCTGTCCGCATTCGCCAACGAGCTCGGAGTGGTGCTCGCCGCGGAGCGGATGCTCGGCATGGAGGTGCCCGTCCGCGCGGTCTGGACCCGCACATTGCTGGCCGAGCTCAACCGGGTGCTCAACCACCTGATGTTCCTCGGCTCGTACCCGCTCGAGATCGGCGCGATCACCCCGATCTTCTACGCCTTCCGGGAACGGGAGACGATCCAGGCGGTGATGGAGGAGGTCTCCGGCGGGCGGATGCACTACATGTTCAACCGCGTCGGCGGGTTGAAGGAGGAGCTGCCGGCCGGCTGGACGAGACGGGTGCGCACGGCGGTGCACGACGTCCGGCGCCGGCTGCCCGACATCGAGAACCTGATCCTGGGCAACGAGATCTTCCATGCGCGTACGAAGGGCGTCGGGGTCCTGGCACCGCAGCTAGTGCACGCGTACGGCGTCAGCGGGCCGATCGCCCGCGCCTCGGGGGTCGACCTGGACCTGCGACGGGACTCGCCGTACCTGGCCTATGGAGAGCTCGACGTTCCGGTGGTGACCCGGTCGACCGGCGACTGCTTCGCGCGCTTCTCGTGCCTCTTCGAGCAGGCGCAGGTGTCGCTCGACCTGGCCGACACCTGCCTCGACCGGCTGGGGGCCCTGCCGCCGGGGCCGATCAACACCCGGCTGCCGAAGGTGCTCAAGGTCCCCGAGGGGGCGACCTACGCGTGGACCGAGAACCCGCTCGGCATCAACGGCTACTACCTGGTCTCCCGCGGGGACAAGACCCCGTGGCGGCTCAAGCTGAGGTCGGCGTCGTTCAGCAACATCCAGGTGCTGAGCGAGCTGCTGCCCGGGGCTCTGATCTCCGACATGGTCGCGATCCTCGGCTCGATGTTCTTCGTGGTCGGTGACATCGACAAATGACTGCGAGAGTCGACCACGTATGGGAGTCGTACGGACACCTCAGCAGGCCTGCACGCATGCTGAGCGGGGTGCCCGCCTGCCATACGTGGTCGACGCCGGGTGGGGGTCGTGCGGCTGGTCAGGCGATGCGGCGGGCGGCGTCCTCGTCGGCCGGGCGTACCGGGGCATGGTCGACGGGCGCACTGTCCCGGTCGGCCTTCGGGTCGAGGAGCTCGCCCTCGGGGAGGTCGCGCAGCACGATCTCGGTAGCAGCCGTGTCCTCGCCACGGTCCGGCGCGGTGAGCGCGAGCGCCATCTCGCGGGTCAGCGCCGGCTCCACCTCGCGGGCCAGGGCAAGCCGGACGAGCGGCAGCTGCAGCGCGGGAGCTGCCGGCGCCTCCGGCTCGGGAACCACGACCGGCTCGACCGGAAGGGATGCTCGGGCGGCGTCGAGCTCATCGGCCAGCTGCGAGTTCTGGGCGTTCAGCTCGGCCTGGCGTGCCAGCGTCGCGTCGAGCTGCCCCCGCAGCTCGGCGACGGTTGCGCGCATCGCCACCACCTCCGCCCGCAGCGCGGCCAGGCGTGCCGAGTCGCGGCTGCGCAGCATCCGTGCCATCCACGACGGGACGGCGCGGTGCCACGCGGGAGGTCTGCGATGCCGTCCTGCCATGGACCGGACGGTACGCGCCTCAGGCGCCACAACGGTGGCAACACGCCCAACAGCCCCAGATGTCACTCTCGTCACATGAGTCTCAGGCTGCTGACCTGGCGCCGCCGCGTCGCGGCGCTCTACGCCGAGGTCCGGGCCGCGGCCGACCCTGCCGACGCCCACCGGTCGTGGCGGGTCGGCAGGGACGAGCTGTTCGCGACCCACCCCGACTCGCCGCTGCTGCCCGCCGACCGGGAGGGCTTCACCGGCCTCAGGGTGGCGGCCTACGACCCCGCCCTGCGCTTCGAGGTCGAGGCCGACCCCGATGTCGAGCCGCAGCGGCTGGAGGTGCCGACGGCGACCGACGGTGTGGTCCCGTTCGAGCGAGTCGCGGTGCTGCACCTGCCCGGACTCGGTGGGCTCGACGTGTGGTGGCTGGACTCGTACGGGGGCGGGATCTTCGTGCCCGTGAAGGACGCGCTCGCGGGAGGCGAGACGTACGGCGGCGGCAGGTACCTGCTCGACACCGTCAAGGGGTCCGACCTCGGGGGCGACCTCGACCCGTTGACCGGCCGCGGAGTGCTGGTCGCGGACCTGAACTTCGCCTACAACCCGTCCTGCGCCTACGACCCGGCGTGGACCTGCCCCCTGGCGCCCCCGGGGAACACGCTCGCCGCCGCGGTTCGCGGCGGCGAGCTCGTCCCGCGCAAGGGCTAGAGCAGGCCCTCCGACTCCAGGTACTCGCGCGCCACGTCGGCCGACTTCTGCCGCTCGCCGTCGACCTTCTTGTTCAACGCGGTGAGCGCCTCTGTGGTCAGCACCGGAGCCAGGGAGTTGAGTGCCTCGGCCAGATCGGCGTCGTCGGCGTACTTCTCCCCGACGACGGGCACAAGGTTGTCGGCGAGCTGGAGGCCCTGGTCGTCCTCGATGATCACCAGGCCGAGGTCCCCGATCGTGGCGTCGGTGGTGCCGGTGAGGCCGAGCTGGGCCTTGCCACTCGTCACGGCCTCCTTGGTCTGCGCGGAGCCGAAGCCCAGCGGGAGGTTCTCGGTGACCTTGATGCCGTAGTTCTCCTCCAGGC
>JBOGDX010000208.1:0-5789 GCA_050743225.1 Actinomycetes bacterium
GGTCGAGCGCGTCCAGGCCGTCTGGGACCGCTTCAAGAACCTCAAGGTCCAGGACCTCGAGGGCGACGAGATCCTCTACCGCGAGATGCGGGACCGCTTCGGGATGTACTTCCAGGGCGGCATGGGTGCGGCGGCGCTGCAGAAGCGGCTCGAGTCCTTCGACCTCGAGGGCGAGGCCGAGTCGCTGCGCGAGATCATCCGCACCGGGAAGGGGCAGAAGAAGACCCGGGCCCTCAAGCGGCTCAAGGTCGTCTCGGCGTTCCTCAACACCCGCAACTCCCCGATGGGCATGGTCCTCGACTGCGTGCCGGTCATCCCGCCGGACCTGCGCCCGATGGTGCAGCTCGACGGCGGCCGGTTCGCGACGTCGGACCTCAACGACCTGTACCGCCGGGTGATCAACCGGAACAACCGCCTCAAGCGGCTGCTCGACCTCGGCGCGCCCGAGATCATCGTGAACAACGAGAAGCGCATGCTGCAGGAGGCCGTCGACGCGCTGTTCGACAACGGCCGCCGCGGCCGGCCGGTGACCGGCCCGGGCAACCGCCCGCTGAAGTCGCTGTCCGACATGCTCAAGGGCAAGCAGGGCCGGTTCCGCCAGAACCTGCTCGGCAAGCGCGTCGACTACTCCGGCCGGTCGGTCATCGTGGTGGGTCCCCAGCTCAAGCTGCACCAGTGCGGCCTGCCCAAGCAGATGGCGCTCGAGCTGTTCAAGCCGTTCGTCATGAAGCGGCTGGTCGACCTCAATCACGCTCAGAACATCAAGAGCGCGAAGCGCATGGTGGAGCGCGCCGGGGGCAACAGCCCCCGCTACGGCCATGTCTGGGACGTTCTGGAGGAGGTCATCGCCGAGCACCCGGTGCTTCTCAACCGGGCGCCGACGCTGCACCGACTGGGGATCCAGGCCTTCGAGCCGCAGCTGGTCGAGGGCAAGGCCATCCAGATCCACCCGCTGGTCTGCACGGCGTTCAACGCCGACTTCGACGGCGACCAGATGGCGGTGCACCTGCCCCTGTCGGCGGAGGCCCAGGCGGAGGCTCGCATCCTGATGCTGTCCTCCAACAACATCCTCTCGCCGGCCCACGGTCGCCCGATCACCTCGCCGACCCAGGACATGGTGCTCGGCATCTACTTCCTGACCGCGACCCGCGAGGGGATGGTCGGGGAGGGCCGGGTCTTCTCCTCGGTCGCCGAGGCGATCATGGCCTACGACCAGGACCAGCTCGACCTGCAGGCCACCATCACCCTGCGCCTCGACGGCGTCGTCCCGCCCCGCGGCTGGGAGGCACCCGAGGGGTGGGCGGAGGGTCAGCCGATCACCCTGAAGACGACGCTGGGCCGTGCCCTGCTCAACGAGGCGCTGCCCGAGGACTACCCCTTCGTCGAGAAGCCGGTCGACAAGAAGGAGCTCTCCGGGATCGTCAACGACCTTGCCGAGCGCTACCCCAAGGTCGCGGTCGCCGCGACCCTCGACGCGCTGAAGTCGGCAGGCTTCCACTGGGCCACTCGCTCCGGTGTGACCATCTCCATCGAGGACGTCGTCACGCCCAAGGCGAAGCAGGGTGTCCTCGAGCGCCACGAGGCGCGGGCGGAGAAGGTGCAGAGCCAGTACGAGCGCGGCCTGATCACCGACGACGAACGTCGCCAGGAGCTCATCAACATCTGGACCGAGGCCACCAACGAGGTCGCCGACGCCATGCAGGAGGCCTTCCCGAAGACCAACCCGGTCTTCATGATGGTCAACTCGGGCGCTCGCGGTAACTGGATGCAGGTCCGCCAGATCGCCGGTATGCGCGGCCTGGTTGCCAACCCCAAGGGCGAGATCATCCCGCGGCCGATCAAGTCGAACTTCCGCGAGGGCCTCTCCGTGCTCGAGTACTTCATCTCGACGCACGGCGCCCGCAAGGGTCTCGCCGACACCGCGCTCCGCACGGCGGACTCCGGCTACCTGACCCGGCGGCTGGTGGACGTCTCGCAGGACGTGATCGTCCGCGAGGAGGACTGCGGCACCGACCGCGGCCTGATGACGCCGATCGCCCGGGCGAACGCCGACGGCCGGCTGATCCGCCTGGAGAACATCGACACCAGCGTCTACTCCCGCAACCTCGCCGAGGACATCGTGGTCGGCAAGGACACGGTGGGTGCCGCCGGCAGCGACATCGGTGACGTCCTGATCCAGACCCTCATCGACAACGGCGTCGACCAGGTGCGGGTTCGCAGCGTGCTCACCTGCGAGAGCAAGGTCGGCACCTGCGCTGCCTGCTACGGCCGGTCGCTGGCCACCGGCAAGGTCGTCGACGTCGGCGAGGCCGTCGGGATCATCGCGGCGCAGTCCATCGGTGAGCCCGGCACGCAGCTGACAATGCGCACCTTCCACACCGGCGGTGTGGCCGGTGACGACATCACCCACGGTCTACCGCGGGTCGTCGAGCTGTTCGAGGCCCGTCAGCCCAAGGGCGTGGCGCCGATCTCCGAGTCGGCCGGCCGGGTGCGCATCGAGGAGTCGGACAAGAAGCGCGAGATCATCGTGGTTCCCGACGACGGTTCGGACGAGACCGCCTACACGATCTCCAAGCGGGCCCGCCTCCTAGTGCAGGACGGTGACCACGTCGAGGTCGGGCAGCAGCTGATCGTCGGGGCGATCGACCCGAAGCAGGTGCTGCGCATCCTCGGCCCGCGTTCGGTGCAGCAGCACCTGGTGAGCGAGGTCCAGGAGGTCTACCGCTCGCAGGGCGTGTCGATCCACGACAAGCACATCGAGGTCATCGTCCGGCAGATGCTCAAGCGCGTCACCATCATCGAGTCGGGCGACGCCGAGCTGCTGCCGGGCGAGCTCGCCGAGCGCACGCGCTTCGAAGAGGAGAACCGCCGGGTGGTCGCCGAGGGCGGTACGCCGGCCTCCGGGCGTCCGGAGCTGATGGGCATCACCAAGGCCTCGCTGGCGACCGAGTCGTGGCTGTCGGCGGCCTCCTTCCAGGAGACCACGAGGGTCCTCACGGACGCGGCCATCCACGCCAAGTCCGACCCGCTGCTCGGCCTGAAGGAGAACGTCATCATCGGCAAGCTCATCCCGGCCGGCACGGGGCTTCCCCGGTACCGGAACATCCGGGTCGAGCCGACCGAGGAGGCCAAGGCCGCGATGTACACCATGGGCGGCTACGAGGGTGCCGAGGGCGCGTTCGACTATGCGCCGTTCGGGACCGGCTCCGGGCAGGCCGTGCCGCTGGAGGACTTCGACTACGGTCCCTTCCGCGGCTGACGAAGCGGAGGATCTCGGAGCGAGGAAGCCGCGATCGGGGACAGCGGCTGACGAAGCGGAGGCCGCCGCGCCGCTTGCTTTATCGTGTGGGGATCCATCACCTCTCGGGTGACGGATCCCCACACGATCTTGGTTGAATAGGGTCCGGTCCGAGAGGAAACGCGATGACCGATCCGTGGGGGAACCCGCAGCAGCGGCCCGACGATCCGACCGGCGCGGAACCGACCGGCGCGGGACCGACCAGCGGGCAGCCGGCCTCGCCGCCGCAGTGGGGGCAGCCCCAACAGCCGGGCCAGCAGCCGCAGTGGGGGCAGCCCGCCCCGGGGTGGGGTCAGGCGGGCCCGTACCCGGCGTACGGCCAGCAGCCCTGGCCGGGCTACGGCGCCCAGCCACCTGCCTACGGGCCGCCGACCTCTAGCAAGGCGACGACCGTGATGGTCCTCGGCATCGTGGCGCTGGTCACGTTCTTCGCACTGTGCGGGCTGGGGATCATCCCGGCGATCATCGCCCTGGTGATGGCCCGGGGGGCGGACCAGGAGATCGCCGCGTCCGGCGGGGCGCTGCAGGGCGCGGGACAGGTCCGGGCTGGACGGATCATGGCGTGGGTCACCGTCGGGCTGACCGTGCTGGCCGTCGTCGTGGTGATCGGGCTGATCGCGCTGGGGGTGTCGTCCAGCACCTCAGGGCCGTCCGGGACGGTCGAGCTGTCGTCCGCCACGGCAGGGCGATAGGGGACCGCGCAGCCGGGTGCCCTCGCGCGACAGCGCTTTTTGACCTCCGCGCGTGCGCTGGGTAACCTCTCTCCTCGTGCCTGGGGACCCCTGGGCCCTCGCGCGTGCGCGACACCGGACCGACGGCGCTTCGCTCCCGGGACGGCGCCACGAGCGGGTTGCACGAAGCGAATCCCGCGCGGCCTGACCGCCGTACGGGACGGGGCTGGACGACACGCCCGACCGCGTGGGTCGGACGGACCGGCCGCCCACGACACCACAGCCAGAGCACCACAGACAGAGCAATCAGGCACCACGAGAAGTACGAGACGGAGACGCGGCGTATGCCCACCATCCAGCAGCTGGTCCGCAAGGGCCGCCAGGACAAGGTCGAGAAGACCAAGACACCGGCGCTCAAGGGCAGCCCGCAGCGGCGCGGCGTGTGCACCCGCGTCTACACGACGACGCCGAAGAAGCCGAACTCCGCACTGCGCAAGGTGGCCCGCGTGCGCCTCACGAGCGGCATCGAGGTCACGGCCTACATCCCGGGGGTCGGCCACAACCTGCAGGAGCACTCGATCGTGCTCGTCCGCGGCGGCCGGGTGAAGGACCTTCCGGGCGTCCGCTACAAGATCATCCGCGGTTCGCTCGACACGCAGGGCGTGAAGAACCGCAGGCAGGCCCGCAGCCGCTACGGCGCGAAGAAGGAGAAGAGCTAATGCCGCGCAAGGGTCCCGCTCCCAAGCGGCCGGTCATTGTCGACCCGGTCTACAACTCGCCGCTGGTCACGTCCCTGGTCAACAAGGTGCTGACCGAAGGCAAGCGCTCGGTCGCCGAGCGGATCGTGTACGGCGCACTCGAGGGGTGCCGGGACAAGACCGGCTCCGACCCGGTCATCACGCTCAAGCGCGCCATGGACAACGTCAAGCCGGCGCTCGAGGTCCGCAGCCGCCGGGTCGGCGGCGCGACCTACCAGGTCCCGGTCGAGGTGCGGGCCAGCCGGTCGACGACGCTCGCCCTGCGGTGGCTGGTGGGCTACTCCCGCCAGCGCCGAGAGAAGACCATGACCGACCGCCTGATGAACGAGCTGCTCGACGCGAGCAACGGGCTGGGAGCCAGCGTCAAGCGCCGCGAGGACACCCACAAGATGGCCGAGTCCAACAAGGCGTTCGCGCACTACCGCTGGTGAGCGGCACTGCCCCCACAGCCCCCACGACGCGTCACGACGACTGAGAGAAGACTGAGCTAACAGTGGCACTCGACACCGCCATCATCGACCTCGCCAAGGTCCGCAACATCGGGATCATGGCGCACATCGACGCGGGCAAGACCACCACGACCGAGCGGATCCTGTACTACACGGGGATCAACTACAAGATCGGCGAGGTCCACGAGGGCGCCGCGACGATGGACTGGATGGAGCAGGAGCAGGAGCGCGGCATCACCATCACGTCGGCCGCCACCACCTGCGAGTGGGACGGCCACACCATCAACATCATCGACACCCCTGGCCACGTCGACTTCACCGTCGAGGTGGAGCGGTCGCTGCGGGTGCTCGACGGCGCGGTCGCCGTGTTCGACGGCGTCGCGGGTGTCGAGCCCCAGTCGGAGACGGTCTGGCGTCAGGCAGACCGCTACAACGTCCCGCGCATCTGTTTCGTCAACAAGCTCGACCGCACCGGCGCCGAGTTCCACCGCTGCGTCGACATGATCGTCACCCGGCTCAACGCCACCCCGCTGGTCCTGCAGATCCCGGTGGGCACGGAGGCCGGCTTCCGTGGCGTCATCGACCTGGTCGGCATGAAGGCGCTGCTCTGGAG
>JBOGDX010000209.1:0-5782 GCA_050743225.1 Actinomycetes bacterium
CCGCCTCACCGCCCTTGCCTACAGCGTCAGGACCCCGTGACGCCGGCCTCTTCGATGATCGGCTGCCAGAGGTCGATCTGGGACTCGAGCAGCTCGGTCTGCGCCTCCGGCGTCGACTGGTCGTCGGCGACGGGCGCTGTCCCGAGCTCGGCCATCTGGTCGATCACGGCCTGGTCCTGGAGGGCCGACTTGAGCGCCGCGTTGAGCGCCTCGACCGCCTCGTCCGGTGTCTCGGACGGCACGTACAGGCCGTGCCACACGCTCACCTCGACGTCCTCCAGGCCGCCCTCGGCCGTCGTCGGCAGGTCGGGCAGCGCCTCGATGCGTTCCGGCGTGGTCACGGCGTACGCCTTGACCTCCTCGCCCTGGATCTGGCCGGTCGTGTTCGTCGTCTGGTCGCACATGAAGTCGACCTGCCCGCCGACCAGGTCGGTCAGGGCGGGACCGGTCCCGTCGTAGGGAACCTCCGTCAGAGTCACGTCGATCGAGCTCTGGAAGAGCAGCCCGCACAGGTGCGAAGCGGCACCGATGCCCGCATTCGCGTAGGTGACGGAGTCCTCGTTGTCCTTGACGTACTCGACGAGCTCCTCCAGCGTGTTCGGCTCGAAGTCCTTCCGCGCGATGATCGTCATCGGGACCTCGGTGACCAGCCCGACCGTCTTGAAGTCCTCGAGCGGGTCGAACGGCAGGTCGGGGTAGAGCGACGGCGCGGTGGACATGCCGATGTGGTGCATCAGCACGGTGTATCCGTCGGGCTCGGCCGTGGCGACCTCGCCGGCCGCCAGGGTGCCACCGGCACCCTCGACGTTCTGGACGACGATCTGCTGACCGAGCTCCTTGCTCATCGGATCCGCGATCAGCCGGGTCACCGTGTCGGTCGGTCCGCCGGCCGAGAACGGCACGACGATCGTGATCGCCTGGTCCGGATAGCCTCCCCCGCCGCCCTCGGGGGACGGGTCGTCGGAGCATGCCCCGAGCACCAGGAGCGCCGCGCCCACCGCGGCTCCCATCTGAAGGGCATGACGGCGAGCTGCGCGCCGGCCCGTCGCCCGTTGGTCGAATGCGCTGCCCCGTTCCACGACGTGGATCACCCCATTTGTTGCGACTGCCGCCCAGGATCTGCAAACGATAGCAGTCTGGCTGAATCCTGGACATTCCCTGCCCAACAGGCACGAAACCGTCCACTCCGTGCGCCCGACCGCGCCGGTTGCCCCCCGAGCGCGCGGAATCCAGCGCGCCCGGGGGGGGCAAGGATCACGCCCGCGTAGACGCTTCGACACGGCGTGGGCTGGTGCGTCAGGCGTCGAGCATGTCCGGGGTCAGGTTGGCATCGGTCCCGGGGATGCCCTGGTCCGCGGCCCGCTTGTCGGCCAGCGCCAGCAGCCGCCGGATCCGGCCGGCCACCGCGTCCTTGGTCATCGGCGGGTCGGCCAGGGTGCCGAGCTCCTCGAGGCTGGCCTGCTTGTGCGCGAGCCGCAGCTCGCCCGCGGTCCGCAGGTGGTCGGGGATGTCGTCGCCGAGGATCTCCAGCGCGCGCTGCACGCGGGAACCCGCGGCGACGGCGGCCCGCGCCGACCGGCGCATGTTGGCGTCGTCGAAGTTCGCCAGCCGGTTGGCGGTGGCGCGCACCTCGCGGCGCATCCGCCGTTCCTCCCAGGCCAGCACGCTGTCGTGCGCGCCGAGACGGGTGAGCAGCGCGCCGATCGCGTCGCCGTCGCGGATCACGACCCGGTCGATGCCACGCACCTCGCGGGCCTTGGAGCCGATCCCCAGGCGACGGGCCGCGCCGACCAGGGCCAGGGCGGCCTCCGGACCGGGACAGGTGATCTCCAAGGCGGACGAGCGGCCCGGCTCGGTGAGCGAGCCGTGGGCCAGGAATGCACCCCGCCAGGCCGACTCGGCGTCGCACAACCCACCGGACACCACCTGCGGCGGCAGGCCGCGCACCGGACGGCCGCGGCCGTCCAGCAGCCCGGTCTGTCTGGCCAACGCCTCGCCGTCCTTGGCGACCCGCACGAGGTACCGGCTGCCGCGGCGCAGCCCGCCCGGCGCCACGACCGCGACATCAGAGGTGTGCCCGTAGATCTCCGCGATGTCCTTGCGGAGTCGTCGGGCCGTCGCGCCGGTGTCGATCTCGGCCTCGACGACGATGCGGCCGCTCACGATGTGCAGGCCACCGGCGAACCGCAGCATCGACGACACCTCGGCCTTGCGGCAGCAGGGCTTGGTGACGGTCAGGTGCGCGAGCTCGTCCTTGACGGCGGCGGTCATGGCCATGGGCTCAGATCCTGTCACTCGGGAGCCGGTCTGGTGCGAAGAGATGCCCGAACGCTGCCGCGAGGCGGTCCGGGTCGTGCGCGTGCGGGTCGTCGTCCCTGGCCAGGTCCGCGAGATGGATCTCGGCACCCAGGGAGGCGCCGACCCGCTCCAGCGCCGACGGGTCGGGAACCGCGGACCGGTCGGCGAGCACGGCGTCGACCGTGAGGTCGGGCGCCTGCCTGGCCAGCACCTCGAGGTGGGTCTCGGGCGCGAAGCCCGAGGTCTCCCCCGGCTGGGCGGCCAGGTTGAGGACCACTGCCCTCCGGGCGGGCGTCGTGCACAGCGCCTCGGCCAGCTCGGGCACGAGGAGGTGCGGGATGACGCTGGTGAACCACGACCCGGGGCCCAGCACGACCCACTCGGCCTCCATCACCGCGGTGACCGCCTCAGGGCAGGCGGGAGGACGGTCCGGTACCAAGCCGATGTGCACGACCCTTCCCGCCGTGGTGGCCACGGCCACCTGTCCGTGGACGGTCGCGAGGCCCGCCGCTGGCTCGTCGCCATCGTCGGTTCCGTCGAGCTCCACGACCGCCTCAATGTCGAGCGGCACCACCGACATCGGCAGCACCCGGCCGTGCGCCGCGAGCAGCCGGGCCACCCAGTCGAGTCCGGACACCGAGTCGCCGAGCAGCTCCCAGAGCGCGACGATGAGGAGGTTGCCGACGGCGTGGTCGTGCAGGTCCCCCTCGCTGCGGAACCGGTGCTGGGCGACCCGGCTCCAGGTCCGGCCCCAGTCATCGTCGCCGCAGAGGGCGGCCAGCGCCATCCGCAGGTCACCCGGGGGCAGCACGCCGAGCTCGCGCCGAAGGCGCCCGCTGGACCCGCCGTCGTCGGCCACCGTCACCACCGCGGTGAGGGCGTCGGTGACCCGCCGCAGCGCCTGCAGCGACGCCGCGAGACCGTGACCGCCGCCGAGGGCGACGACGGCGGGACCGTCACTCACGGCCGAGGTCCCGGTGCACGACGTTGGTGTCTACTCCTGAAGCGGCCAGCCGCTTCGCGAGCTCGTCGGCCATGGCGACCGACCGGTGCTTGCCGCCGGTGCAGCCGACCGCGACGGTGGCGAAGCGCTTCCCCTCGCGCAGGTAGCCCTCGCCGATGACGGCGAGCAGCCGTTCGTACGTGTCGAGGACCTCCGCGGCTCCCGTCTGGGTGAGCACGTATTCGCGGACGTCCTCGTCCTGCCCGGTCTGCGGGCGCAGCTCGGGCACCCAGTGCGGGTTGGGCAGGAAGCGGCAGTCGACGACGAGATCCGCGTCGACCGGCAGGCCGTACTTGTAGCCGAAGGAGATCACGGTTGCGTGCAGCCCCGGCGCGACCTCCTCGAAGGCACCGCGGACCTTGGCGGCGAGCTCGTGCACGTTGAGGCTGCTGGTGTCGATCACGATGTCCGCGTCGGCCCGCAGGTCGCGCAGCAGCTCGCGTTCGCGGGCTATCCCGTCGACCAGCCGGCCGTCGGACTGCAGCGGGTGCGGGCGGCGCACGGCCTCGTACCGTCGGACGAGCGCGTCGTCGGCGGCCTCGAGGAACACGATCCGCGGGTCGCTGCCGTCGGCGGCGAGCGTCGCCCGCGCGGCGGTCAGGTCGGCGAAGAAGGACCCGCTGCGCACGTCCACCACGGCCGCGATCCGCGCGACGTCTCCGCGGGACCTCCCGCCGAGCTCGGACAGGGTCGGCAGCAGAGCGGGCGGGAGGTTGTCGACCACGAACCACCCCAGGTCCTCCAGCACGTTGGCCGCGGTGCTGCGGCCGGCGCCGGACATGCCGGTGATGATCGCCAGCTCCGGGTGGCTCGGAGCCTCGCCCTGCTCGGTCACCTGTCGTCACCCTCCGGCCCGTCGTCCGGTGTGGCGGGCACCGGCTGGTCGTCGTCGAGGATCTCACCGGTAGCGGTGTTCACGGCCACCGGAGCCCGGCCCCGCGCGGCGAGCGCCTCGACCACGGACTCGGCGGTGCGCCGCCCGATGCCCGGGACCTCCATGACCTCCTCGACGGTGGCCGCCGAGAGCCGCTTCAACGAGCCGAACCGCTTGAGCATGGCCGTACGCCGGGTGTCGCCCAGCCCGGGGACGGCGTCCAGCGCGCTGGCCGTCATCGACTTCGACCGGCGGCTGCGGTGCAGGGTGATCGCGAAGCGGTGTGCCTCGTCCCGAACCCGCTGCAGGAGGTAGAGGCCCTCACTCGTCCTCGGCAGCACGACCGGGTGCGGGTCACCGGGGAGCCACACCTCCTCGAGCCGTTTGGCCAGCCCGCACAGGCCGACGTCGTCGATGCCCAGCTCGTCCAGCGCGCGCTGCGCCGCCGCCACCTGTGGTGCGCCGCCGTCGACCACGACCAGGTTGGGCGGGTAGGCGAACCGGCGCGGCCGGCCGGTCTCCGGGTCGATGCCGGACGGTACGTCGGCAGCGGAGCCGTCCTCGGGGACACCGACCTCGCCGGTCTCGGCGCGCTCCTCGACGTACCGCCGGAACCGCCGGCTGATGACCTCGTGGATCGATGCCGGGTCCCCCCGGCCGGCGTGGCCCCGGATCACGAAGCGCCGGTACTCGCTCTTGCGGGCGAGGCCGTCCTCGAACACGACCATCGACGCGACCACGTCGTTCTCCTGCAGGTGCGACACGTCGTAGCACTCGATGCGCAGTGGCGCGTCGTCGAGCCCGAGCGCGTCCTGGATCTCCTGCAGCGCGAGGCTGCGCGTGGTCAGGTCGGTTCCCCGCTTCGTCTTGTGCAGTGCCAGTGACTGCGCCGCGTTGCGGGTCACGGTCTCCATCAGCGCGCGCTTGTCGCCGCGCCGCGGCACCCGCAGGGTCACCGTGCTTCCGCGCAGCACGCTCAGCCAGGCGGACACGGCCTCCGCATCGGGCGGCAGCTCCGGCACCAGCACCTCCCGCGGCACCGACTCGCCGCTCTCCCCGCCGTACACCTGCTGCAGGAAGTGCTCGACGAGGTCGCCCGTGGTGACGTCCTCGACCTTGTCGACGACCCAGCCGCGCTGGCCGCGGACCCGGCCGCCGCGCACGTAGAACACCTGCACAGCGGCCTCGAGCGGGTCCTCGGACAGTGCGATGACGTCGGCGTCGGTGCCGTCGCCGAGGACGACGGACTGCTTCTCGACGGCGCGCTCGAGCGCCTTGATGTCGTCGCGCAGCCGAGCCGCGCGCTCGTACTCCTGGTTCGCGGCCGCGACCTGCATCTCCTTCTCCAACCGGCGCACGAAGGTCGCGGTCTGGCCGGCCATGAAGTCGCAGAAGTCATCAACGATCGCGCGGTGCTCCTCGGGGCTGACCCGCCCGACGCAGGGCGCCGAACACTTGCCGATGTAGCCGAGCAGGCACGGACGGCCCACCTGTCCGGCGCGCTTGAAGACGCCGGCGGAGCAGGTGCGGGCAGGGAACACACGCAGCAGCAGGTCGAGGGTCTCCCGGATCGCCCACGCGTGGGCGTACGGCCCGAAGTACCGCAC
>JBOGDX010000210.1:0-5779 GCA_050743225.1 Actinomycetes bacterium
ACTCGCCCCAGCCGGCCAGCGCGGTCGGGCCGACCCCGCGCTCCACCGCGCGCAGCAGCAGGTCGCGCAGCTCCTGGGCGAAGCCGCGGGTGGGCAGTGCCGCGTGCAGGCGCTGCGGCCAGCCGCGCGCGCCGCCCTCGATGTCGCCCGCCAGCAGGTCGCGGACGACGAGGTCCTGCTCCGGGCCGGACAGCATCCGCGGTGCCGGCTCGCCCCGCAGCGCGGCCTCGCGACGGAGCAGACCGAAGGCGTACGCGTGGAAGGTGCGCGCCAGCGGCTCCTTCGTGGCGCGACCGAGGCGCGCCGCGACCCGGGTCCGCAGCTCGGCAGCCGCCCGCCGGCCGAAGGTGAGGACCAGGACCTGCTCGGGGTCAGCCCCCTCCTCGATGCGGGCCACGACCGCTTCCACGAGCGTCGTGGTCTTCCCCGTGCCGGGGCCGGCCAGGACCAGCAGCGGGCCGCCCCGGTGAGCGACGACCGCTCGTTGTGCTTCGTCGAGGACCGGCACCTGCACCGGGGCTGGCGCGGGCCGGACCAGGCGGTAGGCGGGCTGGCTGGTCACGCCGGTCATCCCACCACGACCCCTGGACACGTCCGCGGAGGAGGCGAGGCAGCATGGCGGGCATGACGGCACCAGTCCCACAGGAAGTGGCCGATCTGCCCGGAGGCGGCCGGATGCCGCTGCTCGGCTTCGGCACCTGGCAGCTGCGCGGCGACGCGGCGCGGGCCGCAGTGTCGACGGCCCTGGAGGTGGGCTACCGGCACCTCGACACCGCGGCCGTCTACCGCAACGAGAAGGAGGTCGGTGCGGGGATGGCCGACAGCGGTGTGCCGCGCGACGACGTGTTCGTCACCACGAAGTGCCCGCCCCGTCACGCGGGGCGGGAGCTGGCGACGCTGCGCGCCAGCCTGGACGCGCTGGGCACCGACCACGTCGACCTGTGGCTGGTGCACTGGCCGGCCGGCGACGGCGCGGACACCGGCATGTGGCCCGTGTTCCTGGAGGCCCGTGACCGCCGGCTGACCCGGGCGGTCGGGGTCAGCAACTACTCGCTGGACCAGCTCGACGAGCTGACCGCCCGAAGCGGCGTGACACCGGCGGTCAACCAAGTCGAGTGGAGCCCGCTGCTGTTCGACCGCGCCGTGCTGGACGGGCACCGGGCGCGCGGCGTCGTCCTCGAGGGCTACAGCGCACTGCGCGGAGGGACCCTGAAGCACCCCACAGTCCTCGCCGTGGCCGAGCGGCAGGGTCGGACACCGGCCCAGGTCATCATCCGGTGGCACTTGCAGCACGGGGTGGTCGTGATCCCCAAGTCGGGGCAGGAGGAGCGGATCCGCAGCAACGCCCAGGTCGGCGACCTCGAGCTGACGGACGAGGACATGGCCGAGCTCGACGGCATCGCCCGGAGGTGACGGCGGACGCGGCCACGCACGGAAGGACGGTTCCCCGGGCTCGCCGTCGGGTGCCGTGGTGCGTTCAATACGGCGCAACGCCGGGCAGTGGCCTCTTCAGGCCGCGTTCCGTCCCCTTGCGCCGTCTTCGACGCACCGCCCCTGCCCGCTTCGGCCCGGTCCTACGACGCGGCCGGCCGCGCTCGTCGACTGGCGCATGATGGCTGCTCTCGCCCGGTCGGTACAGCCATCTTGCGCCAGTCAACGGCGCCCCGGCTGGACGGTCTGCGACGGGTTCGCCCGCGGGTGACACGGTGCGGCGCAGACTGGGTTGGTGCTGCGCCTTGCGGCGGTGACGGTGGCGGTGGTGGTCGTGCTGCTCGGCCTGGCCTGGGGACTGCAGCGGCGCCTGATCTACTTCCCCGCGACGGAGCGGGTGCCGGACGCGGCATCGGTTCTTCCGGGCGCGAGAGACGTGACCCTCGAGACCAGCGACGGATTGGCCCTCGGCGCCTGGTTCCTGCCGGCCGGTGACGTCGACCGAGGAATGGCGGTGCTCGTCGCCAACGGGAACGCCGGGAACCGCGCCGGGCGCGCGCCACTCGCGCGTGCTCTGGCCCGACGTGGGCTCTCGGTCCTGCTCTTCGACTACCGGGGCTACGGCGGCAACTCGGGTGACCCCGACGAGCGGGGGCTCGCCCGGGACGTCCGAGCCGCGCGGCAGTTCCTGGTGGGCCGGGCAGGGCTCACGGACGAGCAGCTTCTGTTGTACGGCGAGAGTCTCGGCGCCGCGGTGGTCACGGAGCTGGCGACCGAGCACTCCCCGGCGGGGCTGGTGCTGCGCTCGCCGTTCGTCGACCTCGCCTCGGTGGGGAGGGCCCACTACCCCTTCCTCCCCGTCCGGACCCTGCTGCGGGACAAGTACCCGCTGGCCGACCAGATTGCCGAGGTGACCGTGCCGACGGCGGTGGTTTACGGCAGTGATGACTCCGTCGTGCCGACGGAGCAGAGCCGGGCCGTGGCTCGCGCGGCTCCCGTCCTGTGGCGGCTCGTCGAGGTGGAGGGCGCGGATCACAACGACCCAGCGCTGCTCGACGGTGAGGAGCTCGTCGACACCGTGGTCGAGCTGGCCGAATCGGTGCAGGATCACGAGGACTGAGACGGGCGCAGGTCGGCAGGAGACGTCATGACCCATCGTGTGGTGATCCTGGGGGCGGGCTTCGGCGGCCTGGAGCTGGCCACGACGCTCTCTGAGCGCGCAGCCGACGACGTGACCGTGACCGTGATCGACCAGAGCGACTGCTTCGTCTTCGGCTTCTCCAAGCTCGAGGTCATGTTCGGGCACACCAGCACCGAGAGCGTCCGCGCCTACTACCGCGAGATCGACAAGCCGTCGGTCGAGTTCCGGCAGGAGGTCGTCACGGCCATCGACCCGGCGGCGCGCCGGGTCAGCACCTACGCGGGCGAGTACGAGGCTGATGTCCTGGTCGTCGCGCTGGGTGCCGACCTCGACCCGTCGGCGACGCCCGGTCTGGTCGAGCACGGCCACGAGTTCTACTCGGTGGAGGGGGCCGAGCGGCTCGCGGACGTACTGCCGACGTTCTCGTCGGGTCACGCCGTCGTCGGGGTCGTCAGCGCGCCGTACAAGTGCCCGCCCGCGCCGAGCGAGGCGGCCTTCCTGCTGCACGACTTTCTCACCGAGCGGGGGGTGCGCGACGCCGTGGACATCACCGTGGTCAGCCCGCTCGGCACGCCCGTCCCGGTCTCGGCCGAGACGTCGGAGGCGATCCTCAAGGGCTTCGCGGAGCGGGACATCACCTACGTCGGCGGCGACGGGATCCGCACCGTCGAGCCCGGGCAGGTCACCCTGCGCAGCGGCGGCACCAGGCCCTGCGACCTGCTGCTCGGCGTGCCACAGCACGTGGTCCCGCCGGTCGTGGCGGCGGCCGGGCTGACCGAGAACGGGTGGGTCCCGGTGCGGTCGGAGAACCTGGCCACGCGATTCCCCGGCGTCTACGCGATGGGAGACGTCGCGAGCGCGCCGGTGCCACGCGCGGGTGTGTTCGCCGAGAACGCCGCGACCGCCGTGGCAGACGACATCATCGCGGGCATCCGTGGGAGCGCTGCGGTCCCGTACGACGGCGCTGGCTCGTGCTACATCGAGTTCGGTGGCGGCCGGGTGGCCCGGGTGGACGCGACGTTCATCACAGCCGGCGGGCCCACCGCCCCCTTCACGCCGCCGTCGCCCGCCCTGGCCGAGGAGAAGGAGCGCTTCGCCGCGACCCGGCTGCACCGCTGGTTCGGCCGGCCTGCACCGCCGACCGAATGATCATTGGGCATCGTCAGCGGGCACGTCCCAGCCGGGCTGGACGCGGACGCCCGTCCACCCGGCCGGTGGCTGCCAGGCGGACCATGCCGGGTCCCACCAGTACGCCTCGTCCTGCAGCATCTCGACGACCCGTTCACCCGTCGCCCGGATGCGCTGTGCCTGTCCCGCGGAGTACCTGCCCTCGCGGACCCGATGCTCGAAGAGCTCGTCGTCCTTGACCGTCCACCCGCCGCCCGCCGGCAGCCAGTAGTCCAGCTCGTGGTCGAGGGTGTCGAACCGCCCTCGTATCGCCGGATCGGGTCCTGCAGGTTGACGTACCACCCCGCGAACTCCCGATCGGGACCCGACCAGAACAGGTCGACAGAGTACGCGTCGCCAGGTCGGTGCATCATCAGCTTCCCGTGGCCGGACCAGCGGGTGTGCCGGCCGTCTGCCAGGGGTGCTGCCAACGGTCGAACGGCCAGTCCGCGAACGCCAGCTCGGAGCCGGACGCGAGGTAGGTGACCAGCAGGCCGGGGTCGTCCGACACGACGTACGTGGGGAAGGCGATCCACGGGTGGCCGTGCAGGAACTCGCGGCGCAGCACGACCCGGCCGTACGTCCACCGGTCGATCACCTGGGCTCCACCTCGGTCAGGGCACGCAGCGGTTCCTCGACCAGGGCCGAGTCGCCGACCACCGTGGTCACGAGGCCGGCTGGGGCGAGCACCCGCCGCGCCTGTGCGTGCACGTCCTCCGGCGAGACGGCGAGCACCCGCTGCGGGTGCTCACGCAGCCAGGAGACGTCCAGGCCGTCGGAGAGCAGCGTGGCGAGCGTGCCGGCCAGGCCGGCCTGGGTTGACGTCGACAGGGCGAGGACCCCCACCAGGTACTGCGCGGTGTCACGGACCTCGTCAGCGCTTGGCGGCAACGACGCCAGCCGGCCCAGCTCGTAGCCCACCTCGAGCAGCGCCGGCGCCGTGACCTCGGTGGCCACGTCGACCTGCAGCAGCAGGAACGACGCTCGCGAGCCGTGCTGCAGCGAGCTCCGGGGGCTGTAGGTGTAGCCCTTGTCCTCCCTGATGTTCAACGTGAGCCGCGAGCCGAAGTAGCCGCCGAACAGGGCGTTGGCCAGCTCGACCGACGGGTAGTCGGGGTCCGTGCGCGCGACGGCCGGTCCGCCGACGCGCAGGTTCGACTGGACCGCGCCGGGGCGGTCGACGAGCACCAGCGGCCCGGGCTCCATCGGCGGGACCCTTGGGACGAGTGTGGCGCCGCCGGCCGAGTCCCAGCCGGCCAGCGCGGACTCGACCCGGTCCAGCGTGCGGGCCGGGCTCAGGTCGCCGACCAGCACCAGCAGCGACCCGTCGGGGACCAGCCGTCGCCGGTGCGCCGCGCGCAGCGACGGCGGGGTGACGGCCAGGACCTCGTCGGGCGACGGGTGCTCGCGGCCGTACGGGTGGCCTCCGAACGCGCGCCGCAGCCAGGACTCGTCTGCCACCACGCCCGGCTGGGCGAGGGCACGCCGGGTCTGGTCCGCCAGCCGGGCGGCCTCCCCCTCGACCTGCTCCCGCGGGTATGCCGCGCCGGTCAGCACCTCCGCCAGCAGGGCCAGCAGGTCGGGCACCCCACCGGCCAGTGCCTCCCCGGCCACCAGCAGGCGGTCGGCGTCGCTGGACACCCGGAGCGAGCCGCCCACCCGCTGCAGAGCCTCGGCGATCTCGGCCTGTGACCGCTCGGCCGTGCCGAGCAGCATCGTGCGCTCGAGCAGGCGTGCCTTCGCCAGGTCGGCGTCGCGACGCACCGCGGTGGGCACCCGCAGCCGCAGGTGCACGACCGGCACGCTCGGTCGACGGACCGCCACCACGCGCAGCCCGGTGGGCAGGACGCGCTCCGCGACCGTGGGCAGCCTGGCCCGGCGTACCTTCCCCAGCGGGGGGACCGGGCGCGGGTCGACGAGTGCGGCCGGGCCGCTCGCGAGGGTCACCGACCGCCCACCACGACGTCGAGGCGCGCCCGGCTGTCCGGGCGCAGCCGGCCGGCTGCCTGCCGTACCTGGTCGCCGTCGACCCGGCCGACC
>JBOGDX010000211.1:0-5770 GCA_050743225.1 Actinomycetes bacterium
CGCAGAAGGTCGTCAACGACCGGCTCGGTGAGTGGTTCGAGAAGAACCCGGGCGAGGGCAAGGACATCGCCCGCAAGGCCATGAGCGCGGCGGTCGCCCGGATGGCTGCCCGCAAGGCGCGCGATGCAGCACGCAGCCGCAAGGGCTTGCTCGGGGGTGGAAGCCTGCCGGGCAAGCTGGCCGACTGCCAGTCCACCAATCCCGAGGAGTGCGAGCTCTTCATCGTCGAGGGCGACTCCGCCGGTGGGCCGGCCAAGCAGGGCCGCGACCAGCGCGTGCAGGCGATCCTGCCGATCCGCGGCAAGATCCTCAACGTCGAGCGTGCGCGCATCGACCGGGTGCTGCAGAACCAGGAAGTCCAAGCGATCATCTCCGCGCTGGGCACCGGCATCCACGACGACTTCGACCTCAACCGGTTGCGCTACCACAAGGTGGTGCTGATGGCCGACGCCGACGTCGACGGCCAGCACATCCGCACCCTGCTCCTGACACTGCTCTTCCGGTTCATGCGCCCGGTGGTCGAGCAGGGCTACGTCTTCTTGGCCCAGCCGCCGCTCTACAAGCTGAAGTGGGCCCGGCCGGCCGAGCCGGAGTACGCCTACTCCGACCGCGAACGCGACGCCCTGACCGAGACCGGGATGGCGGCCGGCAAGAAGCTGCTCAAGGACGAGCCGATCCAGCGCTACAAGGGCCTCGGCGAGATGAACAACGACGAGCTCTGGGACACGACGATGGACCCGCAGCGCCGCATCCTGCTCCAGGTCACCCTCGAGGACGCCGCCCGCGCCGACGAGCTGTTCACGACGCTGATGGGCGAGGACGTCGAGTCGCGGCGAAAGTTCATCCAGCGCAATGCCAAGGACGTCCGGTTCCTCGACATCTGATGGTGCTCGACGCCCGCTGCTCCCGCCGTACGGCCTGCTAGGAGAACCCACCGTGACCGAGACCAACCTGCCCCCCATCCCGCCCGGCGGCCGCGTGGAGCCGGTCGACCTGCAGGTGGAGATGCAGCGGTCGTACCTCGACTACGCGATGAGCGTCATCGTGTCGCGCGCGCTGCCCGACGTGCGCGACGGCCTCAAGCCGGTGCACCGGCGGGTGCTCTACGCGATGTACGACGGGGGCTACCGCCCGGACCGCGGTTTCTCCAAGTGCTCGCGCGTCGTGGGCGACGTCATGGGCCAATACCACCCGCACGGCGACACGGCGATCTACGACACCTTGGTGCGCCTCGGGCAGCCGTGGTCGCTGCGCTACCCGCTCGTGCAGAGCCAAGGCAACTTCGGCTCACCGGGCGACGACCGGCAAGCCGCCATGCGCTACTGTGCCGCGGCTGACACGCGGGTCAGGACCACCGAGGGCACTATCCGCATAGCCGATCTCGTGCCCGACGCGGAACCGAACTCGGACCACGACATCGACATCAAGGTCCTAGACCGCAACGCTCAGGCGGTCCGCGCCACCAAGTTCTTTCACTCCGGTGAGCACCCCACGCGTCGGCTCCGGACGAAGAACGGCTTCGAGCTCGTCGGAACGCCGAACCACCCGGTGCTCTGCCTGGTGAGTGTCGCGGGTGTGCCGACACTGCTGTGGAAACTGCTGGAAGAGATCGCTACGGGCGACCGGGTCGTTCTGCAGCGCAGGGGGCCGGCCGAGCTCGGGGACTGGGACGACGGCGGCCAGGCGCTGGCTCTCTTGGCCGGCGCCCTGGTCTCCGAAGGCTGGATCTCGGAGAGCCGCGTTGAGTTCGCCAATACCGACAAGCAGTACTTCGACTGGACCCTTGAGGCATTCGACAAAGCGCTCGGCTGTGCGCGTCACACGGTGACCGAGACGACCGTCTCCGGCCGAACTCTTTTCAAGTTCCAGGCTGGTGCCAAATGGCTACGTGGCACCCCTCTGGAGAGCCTCATCGGAGCACGTAGCGCTGACAAGGCGGTCCCCGAGTTTGTTTGGCGCAGTACCCCTGCGTCGAAGGCAACATTTCTCAGCTCGTTGTTCACGGGCGATGGATCTTGCTCACTCTTGCGTCGGGACACGCTTCAGGTGACCTACTCGACGCGAAGTCAGCACCTTGCCGATGACGTCCAACAGCTGCTTCTCGAACTCGGCGTCGTCTCATCGCAATGTCACTACACAAATGGTGAGATCAAGATCGTCATCGGTGGCCGCCGCAACGTACGGAAGTTCAGTTGGCAGGTGGGCTTTCTGGGCGAGAAGCAGGTGAAGCTGGAGACGTTGATCTCCACCCTGCCGCTGCACTCCAAGGGACTGAGCGCGGACCACGTACCGGGGCTTGGTCGGTTCCTCCGCGAGCAAGGGGCGAAGTCTCCCGGCGCGCAATCGTGGCTGAACGTCAACAACCTCGACAGAATCGACCGCTGGGATCGTGATCGAGAGGAGATCCTTGCCAGGATCACGCAGGAGGCCGCTCACGTGGCTGAGCCGCTCGTTGACGGGCGCTTCTACTTCGCTGAGGTTGCCACGGTGGAGGACTCCGGAGTCCAGCCAGTCTACAGCATCCGTGTCGATACGGACGACCATGCGTTCCTGACGAATGGGTTCGTCAGCCACAACACCGAATGCCGGTTGGCACCGCTGGCGATGGAGATGGTGCGCGACATCGACCAGGAGACGGTCGACTTCGCGCCCAACTACGACGGCCGGCAGCTCGAGCCGCAGGTCCTGCCGGCGCGGTTTCCCAACCTGCTCGTCAACGGCTCTGGTGGCATCGCGGTCGGCATGGCCACCAACATCCCGCCGCACAACCTGCGCGAGGTGGCGGCCGGCGTCCAGTGGCATCTCGATCACCCTGAGGCCTCGCACGAGGAGCTGCTCGAGGCCCTGCTCGAGCGGATCAAGGGCCCCGACTTCCCGACGCGAGGCCTGATCGTCGGAACCCACGGCATCCACGACGCCTACCGCACCGGCCGTGGGTCGGTCACCATGCGTGCGGTCGTCGAGGTCGAGGAGGATTCCCGCGGCCGGACCACCCTGGTCATCACCGAGTTGCCGTACCAGGTGAACCCGGACGCTCTCGCTCGCAAGATCGCCGAGCTCGCGGACTCGGGCAAGGTGGCGGGGATCGCCGACCTGCGCGACGACTCGTCGGCCCGCACCGGCATGCGGCTGGTCGTCGTCCTCAAGCGCGACGCAGTCGCCAGCGTCGTCCGCAACAACCTGTTCAAGCACACGCAGCTGCAAGACACGTTCGGCTGCAACATGCTCGCGCTCGTCGACGGGGTGCCGCGCACGTTGTCCCTCGACGCCTTCGTGCGGCACTGGGTGACCCACCAGGTCGAGGTCATCGTCCGGCGCACCACGTTCCGGCTGCGCAAGGCCGAGGAGCGCGCGCACATCCTGCGCGGCCTGCTCAAGGCGCTGGAGCGCATCGACGAGGTCATCGCGCTGATCCGCGCGAGCGCGTCGGCAGAGGCTGCGCGCGATGGTCTGATCGAGCTCCTCGAGATCGACGAGATCCAGGCCGTCGAGATCCTCAACATGCAGCTGCGCAGGCTGGCTGCCCTCGAACGCCAGGAGATCCTCGACCGCTACGAGGAGCTGATGCTCGCGATCAAGGAGTACACCGCGATCCTCGCCTCCCAGGAGCGGCAGCGGCAGATCGTCAGCGAGGAGCTCGCCGAGATCGTCGAGAAGTACGGCGACGAGCGGCGCACCCAGCTCATCCCCTACGAGGGGGACATGTCCGCGGAGGACTTCATCCCGGAAGAGGATGTCGTCGTCACCATCACACGCGGCGGGTACGCGAAGCGGACCAGGACCGACCTGTACCGCGCGCAGCGCCGGGGCGGCAAGGGCGTCCGGGGTGCGCAGCTGCGCCAGGACGACCTCGTCGAGCACTTCTTCGTCACGACGACCCACCACTGGATCCTGTTCTTCACCAACAAGGGCCGGGTCTACCGGGCCAAGGCATACCAGCTGCCCGAGGCGGGCCGGGATGCACGCGGTCAGCACGTGGCCAACCTGCTGGCCTTCCAGCCCGACGAGCAGATCGCGCAGATCATCGACCTCAAGGACTACGAGGTCGCGCCCTACCTCGTCCTCGCGACCAAGCGCGGGATGGTGAAGAAGACCCGGCTCACCGAGTACGACTCCAACCGCAGCGGTGGGCTGATCGCGATCAACCTGCGCGAGGACGGCGACGGGGCCGGCGACGAGCTGATCTCGGCCCGGCTGGTGTCCGCCGAAGACGACCTGCTGATGGTGAGCCGCAAGGCGATGTCGGTGCGGTTCACGGCAACGGACGCGGCGCTGCGGCCGATGGGTCGGGCGACGTCGGGCGTGACGGGCATGCGGTTCAAGGGCGAGGACGAGCTGTTGGCCATGGAGGTCGCGCGCCCGGACGGCAGCGTATTCACCGTCACCGACGGGGGGTTCGCGAAGCGCACGGACGTCGCGGAGTACCGCGTGCAGGGACGCGGCGGGTCCGGCATCCAGGCCATGAAGTTCTCCGAGGCCCGGGGGCAGCTGGTCGGGGCCGTGGTCGTGGACGACAGCGATGAGGTGTTCTCGATCAAGGCCAGCGGTGGTGTGACCCGCGTGTCGGTGGGGGAAGTGAACCCGACCGGGCGTGTCACCATGGGCGTACGGTTCATCTCGCTGGACGAGGAGGACACGGTGGTGGCGATCGCCCGCAACGCCGAGCGAGCGGTCGCGGCTGAGGTCGAGGAGGCCGAGGAGTGAGCACCCCGAACGTCCCTGGCCGTCAGCAGTGGGGGCAGCCGACGGCCACGATGCCGCCTGTCCGCGACCCGATGACCTCACCGTCCGCGGCCCGGGCGGGCGTACGGCCGAAGGCGCGCCGGGCCCGGCTCGTGCTGGCGCGCGTCGACCCCTGGTCGGTGATGAAGCTGGCCTTCCTGCTCTCGATCGCGCTGGCCATCGTCGCCCTCGTCGCCGTCTTCATGCTCTGGACCGTGCTGGACTCGATGGGCGTCTTCGACTCCGTCGGGCGCAGCGTCGAGAGCGTCACGCGGTCCAGTGACAACGCCCAGGGCGTCGACATCCTCGACTACGTCGGGTTGGGCCGGGTGCTCTCGATGACCGTGCTCCTCGCCGGTGTCAACGTGATCCTGATGACCGCTCTGTGCACTCTCGGAGCGTTCCTCTACAACATGGCCGCGAGTCTCGTCGGCGGCCTGCACGTCACCTTCACCGAGGACGTCTGAGGCGTTCCGGGAAGGGCTGAACGAGGTGGGAAGCCGTTCGGCTCCTGGGGTAGTCTTGCGCGGCGCGCGGGCCTATAGCTCAGTTGGTTAGAGCGCTGCCCTGATAAGGCAGAGGTCAGTGGTTCAAGTCCACTTAGGCCCACTTCCGTCCCGCATCCGCGGCGCGACGGGTCGACCCGCGACAGGGGAGCAATATGTCCAAGAAGCTGCTGGTGGTGGCCGTCGCGGCGGTGGGCGGACTGCTCGCCTACCGCAAGGTCGTCGCGGACCGCGAGGCCGAGCAGGACCTCTGGGCCGAGGTCACCGACAAGCCCTGAACCGGCCCACCGGCCACCCGGGGACGTAGCTCAACTGGCAGAGCACCGCCTTTGCAAGGCGGGGGTTAGGGGTTCGAGTCCCCTCGTCTCCACCCTCACTTGACCTCCGGAAAGAGGCATTCTCGCAGGTCACAGGCTTGCTGCTTGGTGCTTCCGGCACGATCCTTTGGCCACCTCTGAGTGCCGCTGCGGCCCCTTGTTTGCCACTGGATGTGGCATGAATGTGGCACGGCGTTGGAGTTCGCCACCTCGTTGCCGAGTGAC
>JBOGDX010000212.1:0-5765 GCA_050743225.1 Actinomycetes bacterium
CCGCTACCCGGTCGCGGCGCGCGGGCGCACCGTCGTCTCGGCCGTACGCCGGGGCGAGCCGCTCACCGACGTCCGCCTGGTCGGGCCCGCGGTGTTCGACCGGCTCGGGCCCGGCCTCGTCGCGGCGCCGGTCCGGGTGGCCGACGCCGAGTCGGTTCGCCTGTTGCGACCCGGTGATGTCGTCGACGTCCTGGCCGCCGGTGCCACGGAGGCGAGCGGCCCCGCCCGGCTGGTGGCCGCGTCGGCCCGGGTGCTCACCATTCCGCGAGGAGGCCGTGCATTCGACGGCCCGTACGGCGGGGTGGCGCTCGGCGACGGGGGTCTCGTGCTGCTCACCACCACCGGGCCGACCGCTGCGCGGCTGGCGGGAGCCGCGGTCACCGACCGGCTCTCGATCGTCCTCCGGGGTAGTGACAACGCCGAGTGAACTCTGCCAGCGTGTGCGCCGTCAGTGTCGACTTGGAGGAGGCGGGTCACGTGCTCAAGGGCTTCAAGGACTTCCTGCTGCGCGGCAATGTCTTGGACCTCGCCGTGGCAGTCGTCCTCGGCGTCGCCTTCGGCGCCGTTATCAACGCGTTCGCCACGGACTTCATCGGCGGCCTGATCGGCGTCATCGGCGGGACACCCGACTTCGGCGACGCCGGCATCGAGGCCAACGACAGCAAGATCGTCATCGGCTCGACGATCAACGCCCTGATAAACTTCGTGATCGTGGCGGCGGTCATCTACTTCGTCGTCGTGGTCCCGGTCAACAGGCTCATGGAGCGCCGGAAGAGGGGCGAGGAGCCCGAGGTGGCGGCGCCCTCCGAGGACATATTGCTGCTGCAGGAGATCCGCGACCTGCTGCGCCAGCGCCAGCTGTAGCTCACCAGTGGGGCGGGCGCTCGCGCTCCAGCCGCTCGTCGTCGGTCGGCTCGTCGTCCTCGCGGTCGTCGCCCCAGCCTCGGTCGGAATCGTCGGAGGTCTGCTCGGGCAGCACCTCCGGGTCGTGCCCCTGACGTTCGCACACTCGGCCAAGCCTAGGTTGCTGGCACGATGTTCTGGTTGCCGTGCAGCACGTTGCCCGGGTCCCACTCGGCCTTCAGCCGGGCCAGCCGCGCGTACTTCTCCGGGCCGTACGCCGCGCGGATCCGCTCGTCCCCCTCGTCGCCGATGAAGTTCAGGTAGACCCCGCCACTGGCGTACGCCGCGATGTCGCGGCGGAAGCCGCGGGCCCAGGAGATCGCCGCGTCGTCCAGGTCGGCGCCCTTCCACATGGCGAACGGGTGGGACACCCAGGCGGAGTCGCGGTGGGCCAACGGTGTCGCGTCGTCGGGCACGCGCGCCACCGCGCCGCCCCACGGCACCAGCAGCTGTTGGGTCTCGGGGGCGGGTCGCTCGAAGCCGTACTTGACGAAGACGTCGAGCGCGTCGTCGGGGAAATCGTCGTGGTGGTCGGCGGTCCAGTAGTTCCGCAGCCCCGGCGGGTCGTCGAGCATGCACTGGAGGTCGGTGTACTGCATCGGCCCGATCAGGTCGACTTCGGGACGCAGCTCGCGCAGCGGACGCAGCACGTCCTCGCCCTCGTCAAGCGTGCCGGCCCAGAGCACCGCCACCGCGGTCAGCGTCACCCCCTGCATGTGCGCGGGCACAAGCTCCTCGGCGCGGCCGGTCAGGAAGATCAGCGCGCTGCCGAGCGCGTCAGGGGCGGTGAAGGCCCAGTCGCGGTAGACCGTCGCCAGGTCGCGCCCGACGTCGCCGGGCCAGAGCGCGAGCCCCGCCAGGACCTCCGGGCCCAGCGGGCGCAGGGCGAGCTCCATCGCCGTGACGATGCCGAAGTTGCCGCCGCCACCGTGCAGCCCCCAGAACAGCTCAGGGTTCTCGGTCTCGCTGGCGACGACCTCGCGGCCGTCGACCGTGACGAGATCGACCGAGACGAGGCTGTCGCAAGCCAGGCCGAACGAGCGCTCGAGCCAGCCCGACCCGCCGCCGAGGGTGAGCCCCACGACACCGGTCGTGGAGTCGCGCCCGCCGGTGGTCGCCAGGCCGTACGCCTGTGTGGCCCGGTCGAGCTGGCCCCAGGTCACCCCGGCGCCGACCCGCACTGTGCGGGCGGCGGGGTCGACCGTGATCCCGGTCATCGGCCGGACGTCGATGACCAGCCCGCGGTTGTTCACCGACGACCCGGCCACGGAATGCCCGCCGGAGCGCACCGCGACGTCGAAGCCCCAGGCCCGCGCATAGCCCAGCGCCTCGGTTACGTCGCGTGCGTTCGCGCAGCGGGCGATCAACGCGGGACGCCGGTCGATCATGGAGTTGAACAGTGCGCGTAGCTGGTCGTAGTCGGGGTGGGTCGGCCGGATGCGCTCCATCGCGCTCGCAAGGGGTCGGAGGGGTGTCCTTCGAGCATGCGCGTCGCGTCGGTCGGCGACCAGTCCCCCGAACCCGGACGATCCGGCGACCGCTCGCCGTGGCTACGATCCCTGCGCACCGCCGTCGAGGAGAGGTACCCGCGCCGTGGCTGGTCCTGCCCTCGGTCGGCTGCGCCGGGTCGCCGGCCGCGCGGCCCGGGCCGCCGGGATCCGCCGCGCCTCCTCGCCGCCGGAAATGCGGGCCAAGCTCGCCAAGGCGCGTCGCGACCGCGACACCGCGCGCGACCAGCTCAACAAGGCGGTGGCCGCCCGGGACTCGCAGCGCGACCGGGTCGAGGCGATGGCCGCCGAGCTCGAACGGCTTCGCGCCGCAGGGGACCTGGCGAGCGGGCGGGACCGTACGGACCTGGCGTACCTGTTCGTGGTCACCTACGGCCGGTCCGGGTCGACATTGCTGCAGGGGATCCTGTCGTCGACCCCGGGCGTGATGATCCGCGGGGAGAACGGTGGGGTGCTGGAGGAGCTGTTCCGGTTCCACGAGACGGCGCGCGGGCACCGCGACCGGCTGTCGCGACCCGGCGCGCTGCCGCCGAGCCATCCGTGGTGGGGGATCGACGGCTACTCCGACGAGACCGCGCTGCGCAACATGCGGATGCTGGTGCTGGAGACCCTGTTGCGGCCGGCCGCCGACACGCGGGTGATCGGCTTCAAGGAGATCGACTGGCCGACCGACCGGCTGCCGGAGATGCTCGCCTTCCTGCGCGCGATGTTCCCGGGCGCGCGGTTCGTGCTCAACACCCGCGACCTGGAGCAGGTGGCGCAGAGCAAGTGGTGGACGCGCCGACCGGACGCGCCGACCGAGCTGCGGGCTATGGAGGCGACGTTCGTAGCGGCGATAGAGGGTCTCGGGGACGACGGCTACCGGGTGCACTACGACGACTGGGTGGCGGAACCGTCGCGGCTGCGCGGGCTCTTCGAGTGGCTCGGCGAGGAGTTCGACGAGGACCGCGTGCGGGCCGTGATGGACGTACGCCACTCGTACTGACCGCCGTTACGGGCAGTTTGTCTCGCCCGTTGGCGTGACGTCTTGACCGGCTCTTCAGACAGCCATTGCCCTACACCGATACAGCGGACGTCATCGCAATCCTTTCTGTTCTTTCTGTGGAGTCACCATGAGGAGCACTCTTTCGACGGCACGCCGCTTTGCGGCCGTCGCCGCGGTCGTCCCGCTCGCCGTCCTCGGCAGCTTCGCGCTGCCCGCATCCGCTCAGTACGACGAGGGCGAATGGTGCGAGGGCGCGGAGGTCACCAAGACCGTCACCGACAAATCGCCGCGCACCGTCACCGGGACATCCAAGGACGACGTGGTGTTGATCAAGGACCCGGGGCACGTCGTCTACCTGCTCGACGGCAACGACTATGTCTGCGGGTCCGAGGGCGGGGACGTCGTCTACGGCGGTGAGGGAGACGACCGGCTCTACGGCAAGGCCGGCCCCGACGCGCTGCACGGCGAGAGCGGCCACGACAAGCTCAAGGGCGAGGAGGGCCGCGACAAGCAGTACGGCGGGGAGGACAGCGACTACCTCGCCGGCGGGCCCGGCCAGGACACCCAGGACGGCGGCGCCGGCGACGACTGGATGTACGGCGAGGGCCAGCCCGACACGATGAACGGCGGCGGCGGCAGCGACACCCTCGAGGGCGGCAACGGCGACGACGCCGTGAGCGGCGGGAAGGGCGACGACTGCCTGAATGGTGGCAACGGCGAGGACGACCTCGACGGCAACGCCGGCCACGACGAGCTGGACAGCGGCGACGCCGAGGAGCCCGAGAAGCCGGACGCGCAGGCCTCCAGCGACGAGGAGAAGGCAGACCTGTAGTCGTCCGGAGGGGGACGGGCCGAGGGCCCGGCGGGTGACCGTCGGGCCTCCCGGTCTGTCCCGCTCGGATGGCTGGCGCCTGTGGACGGCGGGCCGTGCGGATCGGCGCGTCCGCGCCATGCTGTCCGGATGGCCGTCTGCCTCGAGTGTCAGCGCGAGATGCTCACCGCGTCGTCGTGCACGGTGTCGACCCCGCACATCCAGGGGGCTGAGATCCCGGTCGTGCCGTACGGTCCGGACGGCGCCACCGGTCCCGATGGCGGCAGACGGTGCGGCGACTGCGGCGTGGAGGTGGGCGGGTTCCACCACCTCGGGTGCGACATGCAGCGCTGTCCGCGGTGCCGGGGCCAGCTGCTGAGCTGCGGCTGTCCCTTCGACGAGCTCGGCGGCGAGATCGACGAGGACGAGGACTGCGAAGACGATGAGGACGGGCACGATAACGAGTGCCCGGCCTGCGGGTCGTGGTCGGTGATCCCGATCCTCTACGGCGCGCCCAACCCCCTGCTGACCGCGCTGGCCGCGAAGGGCGTCGTCGAGCTGGCCGGGCGGAGGTTCGACGGCGACCAGCCCGGCTCCCGCTGTCGGAGCTGCGACTTCGCCTGGAGCCGCCGGACCGCGTGAGCGCCTGGACGTCCGGGGGGCTGTTGGCATGCCACCGGCATGCTAACGTCATGCCGTGTCCAACCTGCAGGTGAAGAACGTGCCCGAGGAGCTGCACGCCGCACTTCGGGCTCGGGCCGACCGCGAGGGAACGACGCTGAGCGAGCTGGTGACCCGGCTGCTGCGCCGCGAGCTCGCGCTTCCGTCCATGGCCGAGTGGCTTGGTGAGCTGGGCGGCCTTGAGCCGGTCGAGCGCGGGATCGAGACCGCCCGGCTCTTGGACGAGGTTCGGGGAGACTGGCCGGTTGATCGTCCTTGACGCGAGCGCGGCAGTGGACCTGCTGTTGCGCAACGCCGTCGGCCGCCGGGTCCAGGAGCTCTTCGCGCGCGATGAGCTGGTGCTGGCGCCCGAGCTCATCTACGTCGAGGTCGTGTCCGCGATGACCCGACTCGTACGCGCGGGGACGCTGGCCGATCGCGACGCCGTCGCGCGCATCAACCTGCTGCACCGCATGCCGATCCGGCGCCTGCCGCACCGCCCGCTCGTACGACGTGTTTGGGAGCTGCACGACCGGGTCCGCATCAGCGACGGCTTCTACGTTGCCTGTGCCGAGCTGGTCGGCGGGGCGCTGCTGACGACGGATCAGCGACTCGGCCGGGCCGCCCTGCCCGGGGTGACGATCACCGTCGTGTCCTGAGCCAACGGCTGGCGGAACTCCGACACGCACAACGTGTCGCGGCTCCGCCGACTCGCCCGACGAGGCCGGAAGCACCGACACAACAGCGCCCAGGCCGCCCGCTCGGAGCTGAGCGCCCGCTCGATGCTCTCGGCGGCCGAGGCGGTCGCCGGCTGATGACACTCGCGTGCGCGGTCCGTAGGGCGGCGCCAGGGCGATCCGAGGTGCGCTCGCTCAACACCGGGGACGCATGCGCGGGT